>NZ_JCBAMT010000025.1:0-73989 GCF_059760445.1 Achromobacter sp. D7-1
GGCTGCCGCGGCTGGGGCCGTCGGCCCCGCCGCGCAGGGACTTAGTCTTCCATGCCCGGGACGATGGTCGAGAAGCCCGCGTCCACGTGGGTGATCTCGCCCGTCACGCCAGCGGCCAGGTCCGACAGCATGAAGGCGGCGACGTTGCCCACGTCTTCGATGGTGACGTTGCGGCGCAGGGGAGCCTGGGCTTCCACGAACTTCAGGATGGCCGAGAAGTCCTTGATGCCGCTGGCGGCCAGCGTCTTGATGGGGCCGGCGGAAATGCCGTTGGCGCGGATGCCGCGCGGACCCAGCGCCGTGGCCAGGTAGCGCACGCTGGCTTCCAGCGAAGCCTTGGCCAGGCCCATGGTGTTGTAGTTCGGGACCACGCGCTCGGCGCCCAGGTAGGTCAGCGTCAGCACGGAGCCGTTGCGGCCTTCCATCAGCGGCAGGGCCGCCTTGGCCATGGCGGCGAAGCTGTAGGCCGAGATGTCGTGGGCGATGCGGAAGCCTTCGCGCGACAGGCCGTCGAGGAAGTTGCCGGCGATGGCTTCGCGCGGCGCGAAGCCGATGGAGTGCACCAGGCCGTCCAGGCCGTCCCAGTGCTGGCCGAGTTCGGCGAAGGCGCCTTCGATCTGGCTGTCTTCGGCCACATCGCAGGGCAGCACGATCTTGCTGCCGAATTCGGCGGCGAATTCGCCCACGCGGTCCTTGAAGCGGTCGCCCACGTAGGTGAACGCCAGTTCGGCGCCTTGCTGGTGACAGGCGCGCGCGATGCCGTAGGCGATGGATCGGTTGGAAAGCACCCCGGTGACCAGGATGCGCTTGCCGGCGAGAAAGCCCATATATCTATCCTTTGATTTTTTCCCTCTGGAGACCGCCTATTTTAAGGAGTTTGCGCGGTTTCGCGATATGAAAAACCCGGGGTCGGATCTGCCCGGATTGCGCTTCAGGACGGTTGCCCGGGCGGCGGAAACAGGCGCACGAAGCTGGCGAGCAGGGGATCGCGCTGGTCGGCGCGCCAGACTAGCTCCAGATCGAACGTCAGGTCTATGCCGCCGACCTCCTTGAAGACCACGCCAGCGGGGCCGTGCTGCCTGAACGAGGCGGGAATGACGGCGCAGCCCAGCCCGGCCGACACCAGCCCAAGAATGGTGGGAAGATCAGTCGCCACGGCTGCCGGCCGGGTCATCGGAATGCCAGCGGCCCTGAGGATGCGCACCAGCGCGTCATAGTGCGAGGGCGACCCGGCGCGGGGGAACAGAATGAATTTCTGGCCGGCCAGATCCTTGAGCGTGCGGACGCTTCCCGCGCCGCGCGCCACCGCCGCGGGCATGGCCAGGATCATGCGGTCTTCATAGATTTTCAGCCCCTCTACTTCGCTGTCGAGCGGAGAGCGCCAAGCGACGATACCGGCGTCCAATTCATGGCGCTTGATCGCATCCAGCTGCCAGGCCGACAGGCCGGGTTCCACCATCACGTCGGTATCGGGCGAGGCGCGCGACAAGGCGGCGATCGCCCGTCCCAGGCCGGGCAGCCAGCTATAGCCGGGCATGACGCCGATCTTCAGCGAGCCGGCCTTGCCGTTGGCCGCCAGCGCGACCTGCGCCCGCAAGGCTTCGCTGCCCGCCAGCATCAGCTTCGCCTGGGCCTGCAGGGCCTCGCCGGCCCGCGTCAATGCCACGCCGCGCGGCAGCCGCACCAGCAGTTGCGCGCCGAGTTCCTCTTCCAGGGCCATCATCTGGCGGGATAGCGCGGGCTGGGCGATATGCAAAGCCTTGGCCGCGCCGGCGACACTGCCGGCCGCGCATACGGCCGCGAAATAACGCAACTGCCTCAACTCCATGCCATGCCTCCCAGGCATACGTAATGCTCAACAAAAGTATTTGTTGCGACGGCTAAAAATACCTATATTTTCCGATTGAATCCCATAACGTATACCCAAAAGGTCTATGACAAAAGCCACCTTCCGCGATTCGCCGTCGTTGCGTGACCGGCGGGTCGCGCACCTGCCCGCGCGCAACCCGCAGTGCGCGACGGCCTTCACCGACATCGATCTCGACGCGCCGGGCCGGCAGGCGGGCTTTCTGCATATTCCGCAGTCGCCTCACGACGACGCCTGGGGCACGGTGCGCATTCCCATGGCGGTACTGGCGAATGGCGACGGGCCCACGGTCATCCTGGAAGGCGGCAACCATGGCGACGAGTACGAAGGGCAGATCGTGCTGGGCGAACTGATCCGCGACCTGTCGCTGGACCGTATCCAGGGCAGGTTGATCGTCATGCCCTCGCTCAATGCGCCGGCGGCCGAAGCCGGACTGCGCACGTCGCCGCTGGACGGCAAGAACCTGAACCGCACGTTTCCCGGCGACCATGCCGGCAGCATCACGGAACAGATCGCCGCCTACGTCAGCGACCAGCTGTTCTCGCGCGGCGACGCGTTCCTGAGCCTGCACTCCGGCGGTTCGTCCCTGGACATCATTCCCAGCGCCCTGGTGCAGCCGTCGAAGGATGCGGAGCAGACCCAGCGCAATATCGACGCCGTGATGGCCTTCGGCGCGCCGTTCAACGTGCTGCTGGATACGCTGGGCGACACGCGCACCAGCGTCGCCACGGCGGTGGCCGCGGGACTCACCTGCGTCAGCACCGAGATGGCCGGACGCGGCACCGTGACGGACAGCGCGCTCGCGCTATGCCGCGCCGGCGCCTTGCGCGTGCTGGCGCATTGGGGCGTGCTGGACCAGGCCTGTGCCCAGCCGCTGGCGGCGCAGCCTGCGCCCCTGTACAAGGTCAGTGGCGCGACGTCCTACGTCATCGCCTCGGAGCGGGGCGTGTTCGAGGCTTACCATCGGCATGGCGAGGTCGTCGAAGCCGGCCAGCCCGCGGGCCGCATCCACCAGACCTTCGATCCGCGGCGCGCGCCGGTCGAACTGCTTTACGGGACCAGCGGGGTCGTCTTCGCCAAGCGGCATCCTGGCATCGTCGTACCCGGCAACGTCTGCTGCGTGGTGGCCAGCGCGGCGTGAGGCCGCAGCCCGATTCACTTTTTCAGAAATCAGAACATGGCAATCCATATCGAAACCCCGGCGCTCGCATCCCGCGCGTTCTCCCTGCGCAGCGGCAAGGACGTGCGCCTGAAGATGGAGGCGCTGCAGCCCAGCGGCTCGTTCAAGGCGCGCGGCATAGGCCATGCCTGCCAGATCTACAAATCCCGCGGCGCCCGGCGCTTCATTTCTTCGTCCGGCGGCAATGCCGGCTATGCGGTGGCCTACGCCGGCCGCATGTTGGCCACGCCCGTGACCGTGGTGGTGCCTGCCACAACCTCGGAACGCGCCAAGAGCCTGATCCGCTCCGAGGGCGCCGAAGTCATCGTGCATGGCGCCTCCTGGATGGAGGCCAACGCCCACGCACTCGAACTCATGACGCCGGCCGACGCGTTCCTGCATCCCTTCGATGATCCCTTGCTATGGGAGGGGCACGCGACCATGATCGACGAGCTGGCCCGGCAGGGCGGGCGGCCGGACGTGGTCATCTGCTCGGTGGGTGGCGGCGGGCTGCTGTGCGGCGTGGTCGAAGGCCTGCGGCGCAACGGCTGGGCCGAGGTGCCGGTGATCGCGGCCGAGACCACCGGCGCGGATTCCTACGCCCAGGCCCTGAGCGCGGGGGCGCCCGTGCTGTTGCCCGAGATCAGGTCGATTGCGACTTCATTGGGCGCGCGCCAGGTCTGCGACCGCGCGCTGGAACTGGCGAAAGAGCACCCCATCGAGAGCGTCGTCGTATCGGACGCCGCCGCGGTGGCGGCCTGCGAAGACGTGCTGCTCGAGCACCGCATCCTGGTCGAGCCCGCCTGCGGCGCATCGGTGGCGGCGCTGGACAGCGACTCGGAGTTCCTGAAGAGCGCCCGTTCGGTGGCGGTCATATTGTGCGGCGGCGTGGGTGTCACGGCGGGCCAGCTGGCGCAATGGAGCGCGCAGTTCGCGGCGTAGCCCTGCTAGCGGGCCGGGCGAGGGTGACTGGTCGCGCCGTCCGGCCTTACTTGGGCAGAAGGCTCACGGGTTGCCGGAGAATGACCTTGCGTTTCGTGGGGGCGGTGCGAGTCCAATCATCAAGATAGATCTCGTGATACGGCCCTGACGGCGCCAAACCTTCTTGCGGCAGATGCTCCCCGTAGAGCTTTTCAAGCATGGCGGGCAGATCATTGGTTGGGCCCACATGAAGAATCTGTACGCACTTTCCTTCGGCCAGCGCCTCCCAGCGCGGCGTTGGCGCACCGTTCAGTTCGTGGCGCATTTGCGCGGCGGATTCCTCAAGGCACGCCGCATTCGCCCACACAGGCAAGGTTATCTGCGCGCGCCAACGCCAATTCTCGCGATGGCCTGCTGCGAAGTCGCGCATATCGTCTGCCCAATAGAGCAATTCCACCGGAGGCTCGACAAAGGCCTTTCCCAAGCGTTCACGAGCTTCGCGCCGTATGGGATAAATGGCGGTGTAAAGGCCTTTGATCGCTGCCGTGACGGACGACGGTTCGGGAGATCCTGCGCCATCCCAGACTGCGAATGGCAGCTTGGGCACATCGATCATGCTGAAAGCCCCCGCCGGGGGGGCGTAGAGCGCCCTGAGCATCGCTCTGTCGCGGATCAAATCGATCATTCCTTCGTCGGCCATGGCTTGCTCCTCATGTAATCCAGGGTGGTGGTGATCCACCCGCGCTCTGCAGCCAGTTGGCTCGCGGAAAAGTCAAAAAGGACTTCAATGTGATCAGGCATCGGCTGCCGCTGCCGGCGCATGAGTTCGAGCCGTTCTGCTTCTGCCATGACCGAAGACAGGCGGTTATCCAACGCAGCCAGCGCTGACTCGCGCGACAGCGCGGGCCAATGAATCATTCCCAGCAAAAGGGATGAATGCGTGGGGCGATAGGCTCCAAGGGCAGAGATCGTTTGTTCCAGCAGCGCCTGGTGGCCCGCGGCAGTCGCCGAAAACGTCTTGCGCGCCTTGGTTCCAGCCGGGGCTTCCGCCAAAACCAGTCCCGCTTTCTCCAACTTTCCAAGCACGAAATAGATCGAGGAAAAACCGATCTGGGTCCATTCACGCATGCCCCGGGTTTCGATGACTTGTTCAAGTTCATAGCCGTGCCGCGGCATTTCTGCGACGAGGCCTAGTAGCAAGAGCTCGGAGTCGGTCAGGTTCATTGTTTTTATTCTAGTACTAGAATAAAAAGACAGGCAAGCTGAAATAAAAAAGGCGCGCCCCGCAAGGACGCGCCTTTTGTTGTTCCGGCGGCGTTCAGCCGCGGGCGTTGGTGCCCGGCACGCGTAGCTGCGAGCCCACCTTCAGGGCGCTGCCCTTGATGTTGTTGAGCGCGCGCAGCGCGTCGACCGAGGTGCCGTACTGCTTGGCCAGCGAGAACAGCGTGTCGCCCTGGCGCACCTTGTGGGTGCGGACATTGGGACGGGCGCTGGCGACGCGGGCGGCCGGCGCTTGCGCCGCGCGGCCGCGCGGGGCGGCGGCCTTGTTGTCCGACGGCGCCGAGTCCAGGGCGCCCACCGGCGGCGCCAACGAGGCCAGTTGCACGCCGCCCGTGCCGGGTTCGCCCGGCACCAGCAGGGATTGGCCGGAAGCCGACTTCTGGCGCGAGCCGATGTCGTTGGTCTGGCGCAGCGTGGCTTCGCTCACGCCGAAACGCTTGGCGATCGAGGCGTAGGATTCGCCACGGCGCGAGTGGTAGATCTTCCAGGCGCTGAGGTCGCCCTTGTAGTTGGTCAGGTTGGCGTTGAAGATCTCGACGCGGTCGGCCGGCAGCAGCAGGGTCGGGCCGTGGTCGCCGCGGATGACGGGGCGGTTGAACGAGGGATTCAGCGCCTTGAATTCGTCCAGCGGCATTTCGGCCAGCTTGGCGGCGATTTCCAGGTCGATGTCGCTGTTCTTCTGGACCGTCACGAAGTAGGGCGTGTTGCCCACCGGGGGCAGGGCCACCGCATAGCGCTGCGGATCGGCGATGATGTTCTTGATGGCCTGCAGCTTGGGCACGTAGTTGCGGGTTTCGTCGGGCATGTTCAGGGACAGGTAGTCCGTGCCCTGGCCGGCGGCTTCGTTCTTGGCCATGGCGCGCTGCACCGAGCCTTCGCCCCAGTTGTACGAGGCCAGCGCCAGGTACCAGTCGCCCTGCATTTCAAACAGCTTTTCCAGGTAGTCCAGAGCCGCGTTGGTCGAGGCAATGGGATCGCGGCGCTCGTCGCGCCACCAGTCCTGCTTCAGGTTGAAATGCTGGCCCGTGGCCGGCACGAACTGCCACAGGCCCGAGGCCTGGGCGCGCGACAGCGCGGTCGGGTTGTAGGCGCTTTCGACGAAGGGCAGCAGCGCCAGCTCGGTCGGCAGGCCGCGGCGGTTGATCTCGTCGACGATGAAATACAGGTACTTGCCGGCGCGTTCCGCCATGCGCTGCACCGACTCGGGGTGGGACGCGTAATAGTCGGTCCACTGCTGCGAGAGGTCGGTGTTCAGGTTGGGGATGGCGAAACCGCGGCGGATGCGGTCCCAGGCGTCGGCGGGCGGGTTGGTCAGATCCACCGTCCGGGACGTGTCGCGGGCGATGTATCGCCCTTGGGAATTGGTGGTGAGGTTCTTGCTATCGGGGGCTTTGGTTCCTGCGCAACCGGCGAGGACTGCCAGCATGAGCGGCAGAAGGAGTCGGGATAGATTCATCAGGCTGTCACTTGAAATCGTTCTTCCATTTACGAAGGGAGGCAAAAACCTCTACCGGCGTAGCGTGGCTGTGGCCGGCCCAGCGCTCTGCGGCGTGGACGACCTCAACTTCTTGCGTGCGCAAAAACGGATTGGCCGCGCGTTCCTGTCCGATCGTGGACGGAAGCGTGGGAAGACCTTCTGCTCGTAATTGCTGGGCCTGCTGGTGCCACTGTTGCAGGCTGCGGTTGGCCGGATCGACTGCCAAGGCCCAGCGCAAGTTCGCTAGAGTGTACTCGTGTGCGCAAAAAACCTGTGTATCTGGCGGTAAAACAGCAAATTTCCCTAAAGAATCATGCATTTGCGCCGGAGTGCCTTCGAAAAGACGGCCGCAGCCCCCCGCAAACAGGGTGTCGCCACAGAACAGAACCGGCTGCTGGCCGGCTGCCCGGCCGTAGTACGCGATGTGGCCGGCGGTGTGCCCGGGCACGTCCAGCACGGTCAGATCCAGGTCCAGTTCCGGGATCGCCACGCGGTCGCCTTCCGCCAGGCGCACATCGCAGCGCGGCAGCTGTTCATGCGCGGGCCCGTATACGGTGATGCCCTCGATGCGGGACAATTCCGGAACACCGCCCACGTGGTCGCCGTGATGGTGCGTGAGTAGAATGGCGCGCAGTCTCAAGCCCGTCCGGTCCAGCCATTGCAGCACCGGGCCGGCATCGCCGGGATCCACCACAGCGGCTTCGCCGCCGTGGACGATGGCCCAGATGTAGTTGTCGTTGAAGGCGGGTAGAGGCAAGACCGCGGCGTTGCGATCGCGGCCGCCTGTGGGGGCGGTCATGGCTTGCATGGGATTCGAAGGAATAAAACGTGGCAGAAGATACTCCGCCGATTGTAGAACTGGCCGAATGGTTCCAGACGCCGCCGGGACAGTACGCCCTGGCCTGGGAGCGGGCGCAGTTCGACGCGGCTGTCGCGGACGTGTTCGGATATTACGCCTGGCAGGTCGGCCTGGCGGACATGAATCTGCTGCGCGCCAACCGTATGCCCTTCAAAGGTTACGTGGGTACCGAGACTCCGTCCGCGGAAAGCGCGGCCAGCTGGCAGTCGCGGGTGGTGCTGGCCGAGCCCGAGGCCCTGCCGTTCGAATCCCAGAGCGTGGACCTGCTGATCCTGCCGCACGCCTTCGAATGCGCCGAAGAACCCCACAACGTGCTGCGCGAGGTCGAACGCGTGCTGGTGCCGGAAGGGCGGGTCGTGATCTCGGGCTTCAACCCCTGGAGCATGTGGGGCGCGCGCACGCGCATGCCCGGCATGGAGCCCTGGCTGCCTCAGCCGCCGTCGTCCCAGGTGTCCTTGCCGCGTCTGAAGGACTGGTTCAAGCTGCTGTCGCTGGAGGTCGACGCCAGCCACTTCGGCTGCTACGCGCCGGCCTGCCGCAGCGAAAAATGGCTGCAGCGCTGGTCCTTCCTGGAGTCGGCGGGCGCCCGCTGGTGGAGCCTGGGCGGTGCGGTCTACGTGGTGTCGGCGGTCAAGCGGGTGGCCGGCATGCGTATCATTGGCCCAGCCTGGAAGAAGGCCAAGCCCAAGCGTGCCCGCGCTGCGTCGGTGGTGGTCAACCGCCAGGCGGACGACGGCTCCTGAAGGACATGGCTCCGCGCCGCGGAGCCGATTTTTTTAGCAAGGAATACCAGGCAGCACCATGCAGGACGACAAAGCGAACGAGCAGAAAGTGGAAATGTGGACCGACGGCGCCTGCAAGGGCAATCCCGGTCCGGGCGGCTGGGGCGTGCTGATGCGCGCCGGGGGCCACGAAAAGACGCTGCATGGCGGCGAACTTCAGACCACCAATAACCGGATGGAACTGCTGGCGGTCATCCAGGGCCTGCGCGCGCTCAAGCGCCCGTGCACGGTCATCATCCACACGGACTCCCAATATGTGATGAAGGGCATGACCGAGTGGCTGGCCAACTGGAAGCGGCGCGGCTGGATGACGGCCGACAAGAAGCCGGTCAAGAACGTCGAACTGTGGCAATTGCTGGACGAACAGGTGCAACGCCATACGGTGTCCTGGCGCTGGGTCCGCGGACACGCCGGCGATCCGGGCAACGAACGGGCCGACCAATTGGCCAATATGGGCGTGGAATCGGCCAAGCGGGGCTGAGGGCATCGGGATATACCCTCAAATCCGCCCTCAGGGGCGGATTTAGTTCTTTCATCCGGCTTCAGGATTGTTCCAGTATGTAAATCCGGGTGCTAAAGTGCCAACCCTCATTCCAGTTCCTGCGGCGCAGTCCGCGTGGGGGCATGCCTGGCCCGCGCCGCAATACCGCCACATTTGCGCATGAAAAAAGCAGTACTGCTCGCCGCCGTAGCGGCAGGGGTGGCCGCGGGGGCCGCGCTCGGCGTTTTTGTGCCGCGCTGGCTCGCCTTCGGAACCGTCAGTCCACCACCCGGCGCCGTCGAAGCGCCCCTGGTCACGCGCGCCGCGCCCGTCCGGGTCGAAGTGGCCGCCGTCGAAGAGATTCCTTTCGCGCGCGGCATCTCGGCCGTGGGCAGCCTGCGCTCCGACGAATCCGTGGTGCTGCGCCCGGAAGTGGCCGGCCGCATCCAGTCCATCGATTTCAAGGAAGGCCAGCCGGTCAAGCGCGGTGACGTGCTGATCCGCCTGGACGATTCCGTGCCGCGCGCGGAATTGGCCCAGGCGCGCGCCAATCTGACGCTGGCGCAAAGCCACTACCGGCGCTCCGTGGAGTTGCAGGGCAAGGGCTTCGTCAGCCAGCAGGCGCGCGACGAGTCCGCCAGCACGCTGAAGGTGCAGGAAGCCGCCGTGGCGCTGGCCCAGGCGCGGCTGGACAAGATGACGATCTCGGCGCCGTTCGGCGGCATTGTGGGCTTGCGCAGCGTGTCGGTGGGCGACTACGTCAATCAGGGCCAGGACTTGGCGCCGCTGGAGGCGATCGATCCGCTCAAGGTGGACTTCCGCGTTCCCGAAATGTATTTGAGCAAGGTGGGCGTGGGCCAGCAGTTGACGCTGCGCATGGATGCGCTGCCCGGCCAGGAGCGGCCGGGTACGGTTTACGCGGTCAGCCCGCTGGTCGATGCGGGTGGACGTTCCATCCTGCTGCGCGCCACGGTCGCCAACAAGGATGCGGTGCTGCGCCCGGGCATGTTCGCCCGCGTGCAGTTGCAGTTCAATCAGGACAAGGCGCTGGTCGCGCCGGAAGCCGCGTTGTCGCCCTCGGGCGCGACGCAGTATGTCTACCGGGTCAAGAACGGCGCGGCCGAGCGGCGCGAGGTCACCATCGGCGAGCGCCGCGAGGGCCGCGTCGAGATCCTGACCGGGGTGGCGGCGGGCGATCAGCTGGTGGTGTCGGGCCTGCAACGGGTGACGGACGGCGCCGCGGTGACCGTTCTGGCCAACGGCGCGTGACGCCGGCTTTTTTCCCTATCTGGCGGTAGCGCAATGCGTATCTCGGAAACCTGCATCAAGCGGCCGGTGTTCGCATCGGTCCTGTCGCTGATCATCGTGCTGATCGGCCTGATTTCGTATTCGCGGCTGACCGTGCGCGAATACCCAAAGATCGATGAGCCCATCGTTTCGGTGGACACCACCTACAAGGGCGCCTCGCCCGAGGTGATCGAGTCGCAGGTGACCAAGCCGCTGGAAGACCAGCTGGCCGGCATCGAGGGCGTGGACGTGATGACCTCGCGCAGCCGCTCGGAACGCAGCCTCATCAACATCAAGTTCAATCTGTCGCGCAATCCGGACGCCGCAGCCGCGGAAGTCCGCGACAAGGTCTCGCGCGCGCGCCGCTTCCTGCCTGATGAAATCGACGAGCCCATCATCGGCAAGGTCGAGGCGGACTCCCAGCCCATCATCTACATCGCGGTCGAGTCCGGTACGTATTCCGCGATCCAGACCTCGGACTACATCAACCGCTACATCAAGACCCGCCTGTCGGTGCTGCCCGGCGCGGCCGAGGTGCGCGTCTTCGGCGAACGCCTGCCGTCCATGCGCATCTACGTGGACCGCGACAAGCTCGCCGCCTACGGCCTGACCGTGCAGGACGTGGAGGCCGCGCTGCGCAGCCAGAACGTGGAGATTCCAGCCGGCCGCATCGAATCGCGCGCCCGCGAGTTCTCGGTGGTGTCGTCCACCGACCTGCAGACGCCGGCGCAGTTCGAGAACGTGATCGTCGCCAACGTCAAAGGCTACCCGGTGCGCATGCGCGACGTGGCCAATGTGGAGATTGCCGCCGCCAGCGACCGCGTGCTGTCGCGATTCAACGGCAAGCCCGCCATCAACATCGGCGTGACGCGCCAGTCCACCGCCAACCCGCTGGAACTGTCCAAGGCCGCGCGCGAGGAAGTGGCGCGCCTCAACGAGAACCTGCCGGCCGGCATGAAGCTGAACATCGCGTACGACTCGTCGGTGTTCATCGAGCGCTCCATCGATTCCGTGTTCCACACCATCGGCGAAGCCATCGTCCTGGTGGTGCTGGTGATCTTCTTCTTCCTGCGCAACCTGCGCGCCAGCATCATCCCCATCGTCACCATCCCGGTATCGCTGGTGGGCGCCTGTGCGCTGATGTACCTGTTCGGTTTTTCCATCAACACGCTGACCCTGCTGGCCATGGTGCTGGCCATCGGCCTGGTGGTGGACGACGCGATCGTGGTGCTGGAAAATATCTTCCGCCACATCGAAGAGGGCATGCCGCGCAAGGAGGCCGCGCTGCGCGGTTCGCGCGAGATCGGCTTCGCGGTGGTCGCGATGACCATGACCCTGGTCACCGTGTACGCGCCGCTGGCCTTCGCCACCGGCCGCACCGGACGGCTGTTCATCGAATTCGCGCTGGCGCTGGCCGGCGCGGTGCTGGTGTCGGGCTTCGTGGCGCTGACGCTTACGCCCATGATGTGCTCGGTGCTGCTGCGCCACCAGAGCAGCCACAGCCGCTGGTACAACCTGATCGAAGGCTGGCTCAATGCCATGAGCAACGGCTACCGGCGCGCGCTTGGGGCCTCCCTGCGCCATCGCTGGCTGGTGGTGGTGATAGGCGTGGCGGTGGCGGCCGCGAGCGGCGTGCTGTTCAAGGTGGTCAAGAGCGAGTTGGCGCCCATCGAGGACCGCGGCGTGGTGTTCGGCATCGTCAGCTCGCCGGAAGGCGCCACGCTGACCTACACGCTGGAAAGCATGCTGGGCATCGAGAAGTTCTATTCCGAGATTCCGGAGGCCAGCGGCAGCCAGGTGACCGTAGGCTTCCCCACGGTGACGGACGGCACCGCCATCCTGCGCCTGAAGCCCTGGGAAGAACGCAGCCGCAAGCAGCAGGCCATCACGCAGCAGTTGCAGCCGCAGTTCGCCTCGCTGCCCGGGGTGCGGGCGTTTCCGACCAATCCGCCGTCGCTGGGCCAGTCGGCGCGCTCCAAGCCGGTTGAGTTCATCATCATGAGCCAGGCGTCGTACGCCGAGCTGTCGCGCCTGACCGAAGTCTTCCTGGCCGAACTGCGCAAGTATCCCGGCCTGATCAATCTGGACACGGACCTGCGCTTGAACACGCCCGAGTTGCGGGTGCGGGTGGACCGCGACAAGATGGCCGACGTGGGCGCCAACGTGGACACCGTGGGCCGCACCCTGGAATCGATGCTGGGCGGCCGCCAGGTCACCCGCTACAAGGACGAAGGCGAACAGTACGACGTGATCGTGCAGGTGACGCCGCGCGACCGCGCCAATCCCACCGACATCTCCGGCATCTATGTCCGGGCGCGCGACGGCAGCATGGTGCAGCTGGACAACCTGCTGGGCGTGCATGAAGGCGTGTCGCCTCAGTCGCTGAACCACTTCAACCGCTTGCGCGCCGTGAAGATCGACGGCGCGGTGGCGCCGGGCTACGCCCTGGGCGAAGTCCTGGCGCACATGCACCAGGTGGCGCGCGACGTGTTGCCCAACACCATCGTGACCGACCTGGACGGCCAGTCGCGCGAGTTCCGCGATTCCTCCGGCAGCATCTATCTGGTCTTCGCCATGGCGCTGGCCTTCATCTACCTGGTGCTGGCCGCGCAGTTCGAAAGCTGGCGCAATCCCTTCATCATCATGCTGTCGGTGCCGCTGTCCATGACCGGCGCGCTGTTGGCGCTGTGGCTGACCGGCGGCACCTTGTCCATCTACAGCCAGATCGGCCTGATCACGCTGGTGGGGCTGATCACCAAGCACGGCATCCTGATCGTCGAATTCACCAACCAGCTGCGCGACGAGGGCAAGGAATTGTTCGAGGCCGTGGTCGAGGCCAGCGTGCTGCGCCTGCGCCCCATCCTGATGACGACCGGCGCCATGGTGCTGGGCACCGTGCCGCTGGCGCTGTCCACGGGCGCGGGGGCGGAATCGCGCCAGCAGATCGGCTGGGTTCTGGTGGGCGGGCTGATGCTGGGTACACTACTGACCTTGTTCGTCGTGCCGGTGGCCTATACCTTGATCGCCACCGCACGCAAGAAACCCGGCCAGGCCGGCAGCGCAGCGCATCATCCGGACCCCGCTCCGGCGCCGCACGCGCAGCCCGCCGCGCCTGCCCAAGCGTCGGAATAAGTTATGCGCCAGATCATCTTTGACACTGAAACCACCGGACTGGACCCTGCCCAGGGCCATCGCATCGTCGAGATCGGCTGCGTGGAAATGGTTAATCGGATGAGCACCGGCAACAACCTGCACATCTACCTGAACCCGGACCGCGACAGCGACCCCGAGGCGCTGGCGGTGCACGGCCTGACCACGGAGTTCCTGTCCGACAAGCCGCGCTTCGCCGATGTCGCGGACGAGTTCGTCAAGTTCATCCAGGGCGCCGAGCTGATCGCGCACAACGCGGCATTCGACGTCAAGTTCTTCAACGCCGAACTCGCCAAGACCGGGCGCGGCCCGGTCACCGACTACTGCGAGACGGTCACCGATTCGCTGTTGCACGCGCGTTCGCTGTTCCCGGGCAAGCGCAATTCGCTGGACGCGCTGTGCGACCGTTTCGGCATCTCCAACGCCCACCGCACGCTGCACGGCGCATTGCTGGACTCGCAGCTGTTGGCGGAAGTCTGGCTGGCCATGACCCGCGGCCAGGACGCGCTGCTGATCGATGTGGACGATGGCGCCAGCGCTGGCGGCAACGGCGTCGTGCTGGCCCGGTTCGACGCGTCGGGTCTGCCCGTGCTCAAGGCCAGCGAAGCGGAACTGGCCGAGCATGAAACCTACCTCGCGGCACTGGACAAGTCCGTGGGCGGGGAGTGCACCTGGCGCAAGATCGAGGCGCCGGTGGCGGCCGTCTAAAGTTTTTCGAGGCGACTTGCACACGTTCAAAAAAACGTGCTAATATTTTGCCTCTTTCGGGGTGGTTAGCTCAGTGGTAGAGCACTGCCTTCACACGGCAGGGGTCACTGGTTCGAACCCAGTACTACCCACCAAAGACCCTTGGAAGACAACGCAGGCCCCAGGTCCAACGTTGTCGGCGTCCCAAGGTTAAAAAGACGCAAAGCAAAAAGCCAGCCGCGAGGTTGGCTTTTTTGTTTTGTGCGCGTCGAACATATCGAGCCCGCCTTCAAGCCCAAGTGCTTTGGCCCGGGGTGCTTTGCATATGGGACGCCAGCCATTGCGCGGAACCGTCCCTTTCATTACGCTTAGATTGATTTGACGCAAGCGGACTCTTATCGATTGAGCCGCATCGCATGCGAGCCTGACTATCATTGATAACAAAGGCTTTGGCCCGTGGGGCCAGGCGTAGGCGAACAGGAGAAGGTCATGTCCGAGCACACCACTACCATGTTGATCATCATCGGCGCTGGCGTGGCGCTCATGCTGATCGGCTTCGGGCTGCGCGACCGCAATCTCGGCATGGGGCTGATGGGCGTAGGCCTGATCACGGCCCTGGGCACGATCATCTACAAGGCCTACATCACCTTCTATTGACCGCCTGTCGCGGCCGCCGGGGACTCAGCCCTTTTGCGCGTTGCGCGCGGTGCGCGCCAGCAGGCTGTCCAGCTGGTTGGCGAAGGCCTTGCGGTCGGCCTGGCTGAACGATGCCGGGCCGCCGGTGTCTACGCCGCTGGCCCGCAATTCTTCCATCATGTCCCGCAGCGCCAGCCGTTCCCGAATGGTTTCCGGCGAATAGCGCTCGCCGCGCGGGTTCAGCGCCAGCGCGCCTTTTTCCAGGACCTCCGCGGCCAGCGGGATGTCGCCGGTGATGACCAGGTCGCCCGGCTCCGCGCGTTCGGCGATGTGGGCGTCGGCGACGTCGAAGCCGCGCGGCACCTGCACTGCGCGGATCAGCGGCGAGGGCGGGGTGTAAAGCATCTGGTTGGCCACCAGAGTCAGCGGCACCTGCCAGCGCTGGGCGGCGCGGAACAGGATGTCCTTGATGACCGCGGGGCAGGCGTCCGCATCGACCCAGATGTGCATGCGCTTACTTGTCCAGCGCGTTCTGCAGCACTTCGGCGACGATGTCGTTGGTGGACACGCCGCGTTCGGCCGCCAGGGCGCGCAGCTTGTCGGCGTGCGCCTGCGACAGCTTCAGCGGGAAGGGCACCAGGCCGGCGGCCTGGTCCAGCTTGCGCTGCTCGCGGCGGTCGGGCGCTTGCGAGGCGGTGCCGAAGCGGTCCGGCGTGGCGGCTTGCTTGAGTTGGCCGGCCAGCTTCAGGGCCTGGTTTTTCTGCAGATCGAATTTATTCATGGGAATTCCTGGTAGGGAGCGCAATCATAAGCGCAACCGGCTTCATTGCGGTTTGGCCTGTTCCAGCTTGGCCAGCCCTTCCTGGGCGCCGTCGTGCAGCGGCACGGTCAGCCCGCGCCGGGCGGTCGCTATGCCGACCTGGGCGCCCTGGGCCGATCCTGCGGCCAGCAGATCCTGTCCGGTCACGTAAACCGCGCGCACGATGACCAGGGCTTCATCGCGGGTCAGGTCGGCGGTGGTGAGCAGCAGCGCCGCCATGCCCACGGTGGGGATTGCTTCGGTCTGGTTGGGGTAGGTGCCGGCGGCGATATCCAGCGGCATCAGCGCGTTGTCCTCGGCCGCGGTCAGCGTCTTGATGGCGGCGGGGTCCAGTGGCAGCAGTTTCAGGCGCGCCTGGGTCAACGCGTCGCGCAGGGGCGTTGCGGGCACGCCAATGACCTGGGCGGCGGCGTCGACCGTGCCGGAGTTCAAGGCCGGCAGGGACTCGGTGAAGGGTGTGTCGGCCACCTTGTAGTCGCGGCCGGCCTGCAGGCCGTGGGCGGCCAGCACTGTTTCCAGCGTGGCGCGCACCGCCGAGCCTTCCGGCCCGAGGGCGATGGTCTTGCCCTTGAGGTCGCGCACGCCGCGCAGGGCGGCATCGTCGCGCACCACGATATGGACCAGCTCCGGATACAGGCTGCCCAAGGCGCGCAGCCCGGTGAACGGACCCTGGCCCGCGAACGGCCCCTTGCCGTCATAGGCGAGACGCGCCGTGTCGGCCTGGGCCAGCCCGACCACGGCGTCGCCGCTGCGCAGCAGCGCGATGTTCTCGGCGCCACCGCCAGTGATCAGGGGCGAGACGCGGATCTGCTGCTTACGCGCCACGTCGCTCAGGGCGCGCGCGAAGGCCACATACTCGCCGCGGTCCGGGCCGCCGGCCAGCGGGTAGCCCTGTTGCATGCGGGCCAGCCGGCCGTTGATGCGCGCCACCGAACGCTCCAGCTCCTGCTGCACCACGTGCTGCGCGGTGCTGGAGGCGCTATAGGAAACCGAATGGGTGATCTGGTCCAGCGTGTCCAGCAACTGGCGCGTGACGGGCGGCGGCGCGCCGGTGTCCAGGTTGGGCGCCTCGGCTGCCTTGAAGCCGGCCGGGGTCACCAGTTTCCAGGTGTCGCCGTCCTTGCGGTAGATCGCGCTGGCGTGCGCAACGATGCGGTCGCCGGCCTGGTTGCCGCCGGATTTCACGCCGCTGATGCTGCGCGGGCCGGCCCCCAGCAGCGTGACCAGCGCGGCGGCGCCGGGCTGGTCCCAGGCGCCCAGAGTGACGTTGCGTCCCAGGTCCAGTTCGACGTCGTAATAGACCACGCGGCGGGTTTCACCCGCGGGGGCGCTGTTGTCCGAGGCCGATCCCATGCGCTTGAGTTCGGCGATGCGGAACAGGCCGGCGCCATAGGCGGTGGCCAGGCTGTGCTCGACGTCGGCGCGCAAGGCGTCGGTATCCGGCGCGCGGCCGCAGGCCGCCAGCAGCAGGCAGAGGCTCAGGATGATGAGGCGTTTGAACATGGTCACATACCCCCCACGAACGGCAAGGAGATCAGCGAGGTCAGCACGATCACGTTGAGGATGTCGACCAGGAAGGCGCCGGTGACCGGTACGACGATGAACGCTTCCGGCGCCGGGCCATGGCGCCGCGTCAGTGCCTGCATGTTGGCGATGGCAGTGGCCGTGGCGCCCAGCGCGAAGCCGCAGAACGCAGCCGACATGATGGCGGCCTCGTAGTCGCGCTTGAGCATGCGGAACACCACCCAGGCGGCGTACAGCGCGCAGACCAGGGTCTGCACCACCAGCATCATCGCCAGGGGGCCGGCCAGGCGCGCCACGCTGGACAGGTCCAGCGTCATCATGGTCATGCCCAGGAACAGCGACAGGGAGATGGTGCCGATGATCTCGGTGGCGCGGTCGTCCAGCTTCAGGCCCAGCCGTTCGCCGCCGTTGCGGATCAGCACGCCCGTGGCCAGGCACCAAAGGAAGTTCGGCAGGCTGACTGGGGCGTCCTCGACCAGCGCGGCCAGGTAGCCGCCCACCACCAGGCAGACCAGCGCGGCGGTCAGGGACACGATGTAGGAGCCCGCTGTGGAGGTAGGCGCGTTTTCCATGAGGTCCGGGGCCTCGTGGCCGTCGCCCGGCGCATGGTCGAGGCTGCCGGCCAGCTTGTGGCGCCGCATCAGCCATTCGGCCACCGGTCCGCCCACCACGCCGCCCAGCACCAGCCCCAGGGTGGCGGAGGTCATCGCCAGCGCCATGACGTCCTGGATGTTGTTGAAGTCGGCGAAGCGCGTGGCATAGGCCGCGCCCGTGCCGTGTCCGCCCACCAGCGTGATGGTGCCGCCCAGCAGGCCCATCAGCGGATGCATGTCCAGCAGCCAGGCCATGCCCAGCCCCACCGCGTTCTGCAGCACCAGGAAGGGGATCAGGGCCAGCAGGAAGGCGATCAGCCTGGGGCCGCCCTTGGCCAGCAGCTTGAGGTTGGCGGTCAGGCCGATGCTGCCGAAGAACAGCAGCAGCAAGGTCGGCTTGATGCTGGTTTCCAGCGATACGGAAACGCCGCCCCAGGTGGACAGCAGGTAGGCCAGCACGGCGAACAGCAGGCCGCCCACGATGGGGTCGGGAATGCTGTAGCGGGCGAGGACGCCGATCCGGGTGGTGAGCACGCGTCCGATGACCAGGACGAGGCAGCATGCCAGCAGCGATTGAACGGGCGTAAGCGAGATCATAGGTACCTTTGCGCCCTGTCAGGGCACGGTGAACTTTCTGGCTGTTTGAACCCTGCCGCCTCACACGGACTGAGGCTTATGTTACGTCCGCCGCGATGGCGGTGTACATGGGGGCAGGGGAGCGGCGCGCGGCGCGGAGCCGGGCGGGCGGAGAGGCCGTGGCGGGAGGCCGCCGCGGCCGGGGCGGCTAGAGCGGAAACGCGCGCGACATGTACTGCGCGCGCGGCCCATAGCCGGCCAGTTTTTCGGCCAGGTCGGCGCTGTCTGCGCTGACCGGCTGATAGCCGTGGCGCTGCCAATAGCCCACGGCGGATTCCAGGGACACCAGGCTTGCCCAGCGCAAACCGCCTTCGTGTGCGCTGGCCGCGGCGGCGCGCAGCAGCGCCTGGCCGACGCCCAGTCCTTGCGCCGAAGGCGCCACGGCGCAGTCGTGCAGGAACCAATGGTCGGCACCGGCCGGCAACGCAGCCAGCGTGACGTCCAGGGCAGGGGGCAGTCCCGCGTCCCAGGGATAGGAGATCAGATAGCCCAGCAACCCGTCCAGATTGGCGGAAGCTTGCGCGACCCAGCAGTGCGTGGGGGCGAGCGTCAGGCGGTTCTGGAAGAAACCGGCGCTTTCCAGCAGGAAACCGGGGTAGGCCAGGGTCTGGAGGGCCAGGATGGCGTCCACGTCGCTGGCCCGCATGGGCCGGACTCGATATTGCATGACAACCTGCGAAAACAAGAACTCGGGCGCATTTTACCGATGCGCGCGCGGTCCCCGGCTTTACAGGCCTTCACAAATTGGGGACACAGGTTCACCGGACTTTATTGTTTTCAGGGATCGGGCTCCTAGAATTTGCCCTGGATTACCGGCTGATCGGGCTGCGGCGCATTTTATGAAAATTCAACGACCCGCTGCGCATACTGCTCGCCATAGTCCTGCAATCCGAGTCTAGAGCCATGCACATCCAGTTCCGGTCCGAACCCATCGTCCCGCAAGTCTTGACCAAATCGTTTCCCCTGGAATCGGTGTGGCTGGCGGCCGAGGCCAGCGTACCGTACGACACCTGCGTGACCTGCG
The DNA here is from genome assembly GCF_059760445.1 of Achromobacter sp. D7-1. Taxonomy (NCBI): domain Bacteria; kingdom Pseudomonadati; phylum Pseudomonadota; class Betaproteobacteria; order Burkholderiales; family Alcaligenaceae; genus Achromobacter; species Achromobacter sp. D7-1. Next base: position 19,185 of record NZ_JCBAMT010000025.1, read on the forward strand.
TCATTCCCTGCCTGAATGAATGCGAGAACCTGCGGGTGCTGCTGCCGTTGCTGCGCAACCGTCTGGAGGCGCTGTGCACAAGCTGGGAAATCATCGTGGCCGACGACGGCAGTACCGACGGCACGGAAGCGCTGATGGCCGAATGGACCGAGCACGATGGATTCCGCTACGTGCAGCTGTCGCGCAACTTCGGCAAGGAAGCCGCGATCAGCGCCGGCCTGGAAGCGGCCACCGGCAATGCAGTGATCTGCCTGGACGCCGATCTGCAGCACCCCCCCGCGCTGATCGAGCAGATGCTGGCGCGCTGGGCGGCTGGCGCCGAGATGGTCTACGCCGTGCGCGAGACCCGCGCCGATGAATCCTGGGCCAAGCGCGCTGGCGCGCGCTGGTTCTACAAATTGCTCAGTGGCGCGCGCGGCGTGGACGTGCCGGCGCACGCCGGCGATTTCCGCCTGATGGACCGCAGCGTGGTGAACGCCTTGATTGCCTTGCCCGAACGCACCCGTTTCATGAAGGGCCTGTACGCCTGGGTCGGCTTCAAGGGCGAGGCCCTGACCTATACCCCCGACGAGCGCATGCATGGCGACAGCCGTTTTGGCAGCATGCGCCTCTTCCGGCTGGCGCTGGACGGCCTGACCGCCTTCACCACCTGGCCGTTGCGCCTGGTCAGTCTGGTCGGCGTGGCTTTCGCCATGCTGGCGCTGGCCTATGCGGCTTACTTGGTTGGCGAATACCTGTTCTTCGGCAACGAGGTCTCGGGCTGGACGACGATCGTGACGGCGGTGCTGTTCTTTGCCGGCGTGAATCTGATTTCGCTGGGCGTGGTAGGCGAATACGTGTCCCGGATCTTCGACGAAGTGAAGGGCCGGCCTCTGTTTGTCGTGCGCCGCCGCCAGGGCCGGACTTCCCGGCCGGGCCAGGGTTTGAGCTGACATGCCCGCCACCACTTTCTGGCGGCGTTCCGATTGGACCCCGCCGGCGGGACGCTTCCTGCTCGCGATAGGCGCGTGGCTTGCCTTCCTGGCCTGGCTCAGGCCGCTGACCCTGCCGGACGAAGGGCGCTATGCCGGCGTGGCCTGGGACATGCTGCGCAGCGGCTCGCATGCGGTGCCCTTGCTGGACGGCATGCCGTACTTCCACAAGCCGCCGCTCTATTACTGGCTGACCGAGCTGTCCTTCTCGATCTTCGGCGTGCATCCCTGGGCGGCGCGAGTTCCTTCCTGGCTGGCCGCGTGGGGCGCCCTGGCGGCTCTGTACTGCTTCGTGCGGCGCTACCGCGATAGCGCGGCGGCCGCGCTGACCGTGCTGGTCCTCGCCACCATGCCGTTTTTCTATGGGGGCGCGCAGTTCGCGAATCTGGACATGCTGGTGGCCGGCCTGATCACGCTATGCGTGCTGGCCGCGGCGGACGCGGTGCTGCGCGTCGAGCAAGGCCAAGCGTGGCGCGCGATGTCGGTGGCGGCCGCGGTGCTGGCGGCGTTGGCGGTACTGGCCAAGGGCCTGATCGGCTTGGCGTTGCCGGGCGCCATCCTGCTGATCTGGCTGCTGTGGGAGCAGCGCTGGCGCGGCCTGGCCGCGCTGTTCTGGCCGCCCGCGCTGTTGGCCTTCATCGCCGTGGCGGCGCCGTGGTTCGTGCTGATGCAGCTGCGCTATCCCGGTTTTTACGACTATTTTTTCGTCTATCAGCATTTCCAGCGCTTCGCGGCCAACGGCTTCAACAATGCGCAGCCGTTCTGGTTTTACCTGCCGGTGATCGTCGGGCTCAGCCTGCCCTGGTCGCTTTGGGGGGGCGGCATTCTGCGCAAGGCGTTCTGGGAAGGCCCCTCGCGCAGCCTGCGGCGCCTGGCCTTGGCGTGGTTTGCCGTTGTGGTGGTGTTTTTTTCACTGCCGAACTCCAAGCTTGTGGGCTATGTCCTGCCGGCGCTGGCGCCGCTGGCCTTTCTGCTGGCGGAAGTGATTCAGGGCGCCAGGCGCGCCGATGCTGAAGGCACCACGCGCCTGGTGCGTCTGAGCGCGGCCGTGGCGGCTGGCATCTGCGTCATCGCGGTGGGCATTGCGGCCAACAATGCGCGCGGCAGCGCCGCTCCCCTGGCCAAGGTGGTGCGCCAACAGGCGCAGCCGGAAGACACCTTCGTGTCGCTGCACACCTATCCTTTCGATCTGGCGCTGTACGCCAGAGCCGCGCGGCCCGCGTGGGTGGTGGACGACTGGCGCAACCCCGAGGTGCCGGTGCGGGACAACTGGCGCAAGGAACTGTACGACGCCGCCCAGTTCGATCCCGAGACGGGCGCGGAGGTGCTGCTAAGCCCCACCGAGTTCACTGCGCGTCTGTGCCAGGCGGCGGAAGGCGCGCGTTTCTGGGTATGGGGTACCGCGGCGGACAACCCGGTCTATCCGCCGCTGCAGGGGCTGGCGCCCGTGGCCAGCAGCGTGAAGTACGTGATGTGGCGCGTCGACGTGGACGCGGCCTTCAGGCAGCGGGTTTGTGGCGGAATGCCCAGAACCGGCTGACGATGAAGGTCGCCACGGCGAGCCCGAGCAGGATCAGCGCGAGCAGGATGTCGTAGCGGATGGCGGTGTTGTGCAGCAGCCAGGCGTAAGCGGCTTCGTTGATGAGGAAGCCTATGGCTGACACAAAGAAGAAACGGCGCGCTGCTACCGTCCAGGGAGTTTTGGAATGTCGGAACGTCAGCCGGTAGTGGCCGGTGAAGGAAACCGCGAAGGCGATCAGCCAGCCCACCAGGTTGGCGGCCAGGGGCGGCATGCGCAAGAGTTCGACGCAACCCACGGCGACAGCCCAATGGGTGGCTGCGGCGGCGCATCCGACAGCAATGAAGGTGCTTACTTGTTGCAGCAGGGCGCGCATGAAGGCTGTGATGAAAGAGAAGTCAAAGGTATAGCGATGAGCAAACGTATCGTGGTCTGCGGTGACGATTTTGGCATGAATGCCGACATCGATGAAGGCATGATTGCGCTGGCCGGCATGGGCCGCCTGAGCGCGGTCAGCTGCCTCGCGCTGGGCCCTTCGTTCGCGGCGAACGCAGGGCGGCTGGCGCAGATGAATGTGGATATCGGCCTGCACGTGAACTTCACCGAAGCGCTTGAACCCGGCGCTGAACCCATGCCCACGCTGAGCCGGCTGATCCTCAATGCCTACACGGGCAGGCTGGACGACGCCTGGGTCGAGGCGCTGCTGGAACGCCAGTTCGATGCCTTCGAGGCCGCGTTCGGCCGCGCGCCGGATTACGTCGATGGCCACCAGCACGTGCATCAGCTGCCCGGCATCCGCGAACGCCTGCTGCAGCTGCTCAAGCGGCGTTACGGAGCGCACATGCCGTGGCTGCGCCAGACGGCGCCAGGTATGCAGTTCGGCATACCCTTGAAGGAAGCCATCAAGGCGCGCGTCATCGGCGCACTGGGCTCCGCGGCGCTGGCGCGCCAGGCGCGTCAGGACGGCATGCGCACCAACCGCCGGCTGCTGGGCGTTTACGGTTTCGAAGGCGGCAAGCGCCGCTACGCGGATCTGCTGCAGAACTGGCTGTTCAACGCGCGCGACTGCGACCTGCTCATGTGCCATCCGGCGATGGGCAGCCAGGACGGCTGCGCCATGTCGCGCCAGCGCCGCGCGGAATTCGACGTGCTGGCCAGCCCCAAGCTGGGCGATTGGCTCAACGCCAACGGCGTGCACATCTCGCGCTTGCCCGCCACGGCGCGCTGACCGGCTCCAGATCCTGTTGCGTGCGGCGTTAGCCGCCCGTCAGGCTTTGCAGCAGCCAGGCGCCCGCCGGCCCCAGCGCGCGGCGGCGCGACCAGACCGCATCGACGCGGATGTGGCGCGGCCAGCCCGGCGCTTTCAACTCCACCAGCTGGTCCTGGCCGAAGCGCTGGATCATCCAGCGCGGCAGCTCGGTCCAGCCGAATCCGCGGCTGGCCATTTCCAGCAGCATCAGATAGCCGGGCGCCGACCAGGTGGCATAGGCTGGCTCGGCTTCCTTGTCGCCCAGTTCATACGTGCTCAGGCGCAGCGCGCGCTCGGATTTCAGCTGGTCTTCGGTGACTCGGGGCAGCTTGGCCAGTGCGTGGCCGCGGCCCACGCACAGAACGATCTCCGACAGCTCCGCCAGCGTGGCGTGCGCCACGTCGGGCGGATAGCTGTCCTGCGCGGCCATCAGTCCCAGGTGAGCGCGTCCCTGCTGCACCAGCGCCACCACGTCCTCGTATTCCGCGATCAGGCATTCGAAACGCAGCGCCGGATAGCGCTGATCGATCTGGCTGAGCATGGTATCGAAGGTCTCGGATTGGAAGGTGTCGGACAGTACCACCGTCAGCCGGGGCTCCAGCCCCTCAGCCAGTTGGCTGGCGCTGCGGTTCAGCCTGTCGTTCGCCGCCAGCACCTGCAGGGCCTGCCCCAGCAGCACCTGGCCAGCCTCGGTCAGCGTCGGCTGCCGCTGGCTGCGGTCGAACAGCGTGACGTTCAGGTCCACCTCCAGGTTGGCGACGGTCTCGCTGACGGTGGACTGGCTTTTGCCAAGCTTGCGGGCGGCGGCGGAAAACGTGCCTTCGGAGGCAACCTGGGCGAACGCTGCCAGGGATTCCAGGGAGTGGCGCATGCGGGCAGGCTCCGGGGTAGGGCTTATGGATTATCGGTTTTTCCGATGAAAACCATCTTTATGGTAACGGAAATATCGTCGAAAATTCCTGCCACTGAGTATCAACCGACCGCAGGTGGGTCATGACCCAAGCCAAGAAATCCCTCAAAGAACGTTTCCTCCACGCCTTTCTGTTCGAAATCATCGCCATCGGCCTGTGCGCCCCGGCGGCCGCCTGGGCCATGGGCAAGTCTCTGTTTGAAATGGGCGTGTTGACCGCGGTGATCGCCTGGATCGCGCTGGTCTGGAACATGATCTACAACGCGGGCTTCGACCGCATCGAGAACCGCATGGGCTGGACCCGCACGCTGCGGTTGCGCGTGGTGCACGCCTTCGGTTTCGAATTGGGCCTGATCCTGATCGTGATTCCGCTGGCGGCCTGGTGGCTCAATATCAGCCTGTGGCAGGCCTTCGTGCTGGATATCGCGCTGGTGCTGTTCTATCTGCCCTACGCCTTCCTCTACAACCTGGCGTATGACCGTTCGCGGCCGCGGGTCTTGCAGTGGCTGGCCCGCCGCAATGGGCAGGCCGCGCCGGCCGTCACGCGTCAATCACCTTGCGCGTGAACATCTCCAGGTAGTCCATCAGCGAGTCCGCGCCCTTGATGGCCGCGGACTCGTTGCCGGTGGCGATGCCTTCGGCCATCAGCATGTGGCGGCGCGCGCCTTCGGCAATGTCGCCCTCGTGCTGGTAGGCGTACCAGAAGCGCCGGCACTGGATGATCAGCGGCGCCACCGCGTTTACGGCCGAGGCGTTGCGGCAGGCCTGGTGGCAGACGTGGTCCAGCAGCTGGTCGGCATGCATGTAGTCGTCGAGATTGCCGCCTTCCGCCGCGCGTATCATCTGCGCCGCGCAATCCACGATCTGGCTGCGCTGAGCCGGCGTGGCGCGGCGCGCGGCATTGGCGGCGATCAGCTGCTCCAGCGCCCGGCGGGTCTGGATCAGGTCCATGTGGTCGGCCAGCTGGATCATGGACACGCGCAGGCCGCGCCGCGGCTCCTGGCGTATCAGCCCGGCGGCGACCATGCGCAGCAGCGCCTCGCGCAGCGGCGTGCGCCCCAGGCCGGTCTTTTCGACCAGATCCGCCTCGACGACCGCGCTGCCCGGTTGCAATTGCAGCGTGGCGATCATGCTTTCGATCTGATCGTAGGCGACATCGGCGGCGCGCCGTTTGGATTCTGCTGCTGCCATCAACTATTGTTTTCCTTCGTTTTGCGCCACTGCGCGTAGGCCAGCCATTCGCCGACGAATCCGCGCCGGAAGAACGACACGCACAACACGAAAATCAGTCCGATGACGATGGTGACGACGTCGCCCAGGGTGGCAAGGTAATTCTGCAAGCTGACGACCAGCGTCGCGCCGACCACTGGCCCCCATACCGTGCCGATGCCGCCCAAGAGCGTCATCAGCAGCACTTCCGTGGAGGTAGCGAGCGACACGTCGTTCAATGCAACCAGCTGGAGCACCAGCGCCTTCAGCGAACCGGCCAGGCCGGCGACCGCGGCCGACAGCACGAAGGCCAGCAGCTTGCACCGGTCTGTATCGTAACCTAGCGATATGGCGCGTGGCGCGTTGTCGCGGATGGTCTTGAGCACCTGGCCGAAGGGCGAATGGATCACCCGGTAGACGAACAGGAAGCCCAGTACAAACACCCCCAGCGCGAAGTAATACATGTTGGCGTCGACGCTCAAATCCACCAGGCCCAGGAACTTGCCGCGCGGAATGCCCTGCATGCCGTCTTCGCCGCGCGTCCAGCCCACCTGCACGGCCATGAAATACGCCACCTGCGACAGCGCCAGCGTGATCATCGCGAAGTAGATGCCGGTGCGCCGGATCGCCAGCCAGCCGATCGCGTAGCCGATGGCGGCGGCCATGGCCACGCCGCAGGCCATGGCGATCTCTGGCGGCAGGCCGCGGGCGCCAAACAGGATCATCATTTCGCCGGCCGCGTAGCCGGCCCAGCCGAAGAACGCGGCGTGGCCGAAGGACACCAGCCCGGTAAAGCCGGTCAGCAGGTTGAAGGCCAGCGCGAACAGCGCAAAGCACAATACCTTCATCACAAACACGGGGTAGACGATCTGCGGGAAGAACGGCACCAGCAGGGCCGGCACCAGCAGCAGCGCCAGGATGCGGATCGAGGAGGGTATGCGCTGCACCTTATTTCTCCTTGCCGAACAGGCCGGCCGGGCGCGTCAGCAGAACGATCGCCATCACGATGAAGACGACCACCGTCGAGGCTTCGGGATAGAACACTTTGGTCAGCCCTTCCAGCAAGCCCAGGGCCAGTCCGGTGACGATGGCGCCCATGATGGAACCCAGCCCCCCGATCACGACCACGGCGAACACGATGTTCAGCAGGTTCGACCCCATCAGGGGGTTGATCTGCATGACGGGCGCGGCCAGCACCCCGGCTACGCCGGCCAGCGCCACGCCGAAGCCGTAGGTCAGGGTGATCATCACCGGTACGTTGACGCCGAAGGCCTGCAGCAGCCTGGGATTTTCAGTGCCGGCGCGCAGCATGGCGCCCAGCCGGGTCCGCTCGAACAGATACCAGGTGGCCAGGCATAGCACCAGCGACGCCACCACCACGAAAGCGCGGTATGCCGGCAGGAACATGAAGCCCAGGTCGAAGCCGCCCTGCAGGATCTCGGGCGGTTCATAGCCCACGCCCGAGATGCCGTAGAAGTAGCGGAAGCCGCCTTCCATCATCAGCGCGATGCCGAAGGTCAGCAACAGGCCATACAAGTGGTCCAGGTGGTAGAGCCGCTTGAGCAGCGTCTTCTCGATCACGACGCCCACCAGCCCCACCAGCAGCGGCGCCACGATCAGCGCGGCCCAGAAGTTGATCTGCACGCCCGGACCCAGCAGCTGCGGCAGCTGCGTGAAGCCGATCCAGGCCAGGAACGCCGCCATCATGAATTGGGCGCCGTGGGTGAAATTGACGATGTTGAGCAGGCCGAAGATGATGGCCAGCCCCATGCTCAGGATGGCGTAGAAGCAGCCGTTGATCAGCCCCACCAGCAGTTGGGCGAGCAAGGCGGGAAGCGAGATGTCGAACATAGTAGGCGGCGGGCGGACAGGTGTCGCGTCGATTTCCGGGAAGCGCGCGGCGGTGCGCCGCGGCCAGGGCAGCCGGCGCCGCACGCCAGGCGTGCGGCGCGTGGCGGCTTTACGTCTTGTTCAACGAGCACGCGGCCTGGGGCTTGGGAAACACGTCCTCGCCCTTGAGCACCGACTTCACGTTGTAGTAGTCCCAGGGCGCCTTGGATTCCTTGGGCGTCTTTACCTGCAGCAGGAGCATGTCGTGTACCAGTGCGCCGTCGGCGCGCAGCTTGCCGTTGCGGATCACGGCGTCGTTGATGGTCATTTCGCGCAGCTTGGCCATGACCGCCGGCGCATCGTCGGTGCCAGCGGCTTCGATCGCCTTCAGGTACGACAGCGTGGCCGAATACACGCCCGCCTGCGAGGCCGTCGGCATCTTCTTGGCCTTCTCGAAGAACTTCTTGGCCCAGGCGCGCGAGGCGTCGTCATAGTCCCAGTAGAAGGCTTCGGTCAGGTACATGCCCTGCGCCTTGGCCAGGCCCATGCTGTGCACGTCCGAGATGTAGGTCAGTAGCGGCGCCACGATCTGCTTCTTGTTGATGCCGAACTCGTTGGCCTGCTTGACCGCGTTGACCGTGTCGTTGCCGGCGTTGGCCAGCGCGATGACATCCGCCTTCGAGGCCTGCGCCTTCAACAGGAACGAGGAAAAATCATTGCCGGGGAAGGGGTGGCGCGACACGCCCACCACATTGCCGCCGTTTTCCTGGATGACTTCGGTGCCGTCCTTTTCCAGCGAGTGGCCGAAGGTGTAGTCGGCGGTGATGAAGTACCAGCTCTTTTTGCCCTCCTTGACCAGCGCGCGCGCGGTGCCGGCGGCCAGGGCATAGGTGTTGGTGGTCCACTGCGCGTTCAGCGGCGAGCATTTCTCGCCCAGGATGGCGGTGGACAGGCCGGCCGACGGCATGGTCACGCGGTTCTTCTGCTTGGCGATCTCCATCACCGCCAGCGCGGTGGACGCCGTGGGGAAGTCGGTGATCATGTCGACCTTGCCTTGGTCGAACCATTCGCGCGCCAGGTTGGCGGCGACGTCGGGCTTGTTCTGGTGGTCGGCCGAAACCACTTCCACCGGTTTGCCCAGCACCTTGTTGCCCATTTCCTCGGCGGCCATGCGGGCCGCGATCACAGAGCCGTTGCCAGCCAGGTCGGAATAGACGCCGGACAGGTCGGTGAGGACGCCGATCTTGACCACGTCGTCGCTGACCTTGGTCTGGGCCTGGGCGGCGCCGATCATGCCGACGGCGAACAGCGCTGCTGCGATTCGATTCAATTTCATCTGACTACGCTCCGTGTAGGAAGGGGACTGCGGTCGGAAGGAATGCGGCTGGAAAACTCAAATGCCGAGCAGGGCGTTCAGCCTGTCCTGCGATTGCCGGACCTCGGCGCGGTCGATCACCGCCACCACCTGGCCGTGTTCGATGACGTAATGGCGGTCGGCCAGGTGCTGGGCGAAGCGGAAGTTCTGCTCGACCAGCACGGTGGTGTAGCCGCGCTCTTTCAATTGCCGGATCACGCGGCCCAGGGACTGCACGATGACCGGGGCCAGGCCTTCGGTGATTTCGTCCAGCAATAGCAGGCGGGCGCCGGTGCGCAGGATGCGCGCCATCGCCAGCATCTGCTGTTCGCCGCCCGACAGCCGCGTGCCAGGGCTGTGGGCGCGTTCTTTCAGGTTGGGGAACATGTCGTAGATCTCCGCCACCGACATGCCGTCCGGCCCCACGGAGGGCAGCAGCATGAGGTTTTCCTCGGCGCTCAAGGACGCATAGATGCCGCGTTCCTCGGGGCAATAGCCGATGCCGCGGCGCGCGATCTTGTGGGGCGGCAGGCCGACGGTCTCCTGGCCCCGGATCTTGATGGAGCCGCTGCGCCGGCCCACCAGTCCCAGGATGGACTTCAGCGTGGAGCTGCGGCCCGCGCCGTTCCTGCCCAGCAGGGTCACGCATTCGCCCGGCTTCACGTCCAGGTCTATGCCGTGCAGGATGTGCGATTCGCCGTACCAGGCGTGCAGATTGCGGATCTCCAGCATGCTGGAGGTCGAGGCCGGGGCGGCTTCATTCATCTTCGGCTCCCATGTAGGCTTCGCGCACCGCCGGGTTTTCCGACACGGTTGCGTAGGGGCCTTCGGCCAGGATCTCGCCCCGTTGCAAGACGGTGATGGTGTCGGAGATGTCGGCCACCACTTTCATGTTGTGTTCGACCATGAGGATGGTGCGGCCGGCGGAGACCTGCTTGATCAGGTGCTTGACCCGGTCTACATCTTCGTGGCCCATGCCCTGGGTGGGTTCGTCGAGCAGCAGCAGCTCGGGTTCCAGCGCCAGCGTGGTGGCGATTTCCAGCGTGCGCTTGCGGCCATAGGGCAGGTCGCCCGCGGCCACGTCCAGATGCGTGCGCAGGCCAACCTGGTCCAACAGTTCCTCGACACGATGGTGCAGGCTTTCCAGCGTGCGTTCCGAACGCCAGAAGCAATAGTCCACGCCCAGCCTGCGCTGCAAGGCCACGCGCACGTTTTCGCGCACCGACAACTGCGGGAACACGGCGGAAATCTGGAACGAGCGCACGATGCCGCGGCGGGCGGTCTGCGCCGGGCGTTCCTGCGTGATGTCCACGCCGTCGTACAGGATCTCGCCGCGCGTCGGGATGTGGAACTTGGTCAGCAGATTGAAGAAGGTGGTCTTGCCCGCGCCGTTGGGGCCGATGAGCGCGTGGATGGCGCCACGGCGCACGCTCATGTCGACGTTGTTGACCGCAACGAAGCCGCGGAATTCCTTGCTCAGGCCCCGGGTCTGAAGAATGATGTCGCTTTGCATGATGTCCGTTAGGCTTGCGGGAGGACAGGCCCTGGCGCGTCGCGGCTCCGCCACGCGCCAGGAGGTTCGTGCTTCTTCCGGAGCCCGGCCTTACTTCGACTGGTACTGCGCGGGGCGCTTGGCCAGCGAGGCCTGGATGATGGCGGCGCAGCGTTCGCGCTCCGCCCCGACCAGCGGCAGGCGCGGACGGCGCACGTGCTCGTTGCCCACCCCGGCCAGCGTCTCGGCCAGCTTGATGTTCTGCACCAGCTTGGTCGACACATCCAGGTGCAACAGCGGCGTGAACCACTGGTACAGCGCCAGCGCTTCCTGCCACTTGCCGGCCTTCATCAGGTCGTACAGGGCTACGGTCTCGCGCGGAAAGGCGGTCACCAATCCCGCCAGCAGGCCGTCGGCGCCCAGCGCCAGCGCCTCGAACGACAGGTCGTCCACGCCGATGAACAGTTGGTAGCGGGTGCCCAGCGCGTTGCGCAGGTCGGTCAGGCGGCGCACGTCGTCGCTGCTTTCCTTGATGGCGACCAGCCACTTGCAGTCGGCCAGTTCGACCATGTGCTCGGTCTTCAGGTCCACGCGGTAAGCGACGGGGTTGTTGTAGATCATGCAGGGCTTCTGCGCTGCTTCGGCCATGGTGCGGATGCTCTGCATCGCTTCGCGCGCGTCCGCCACGTAGATCAGCGAAGGCATCAGCATGAAGCCGTCGACGCCGAGTTCCACGGCGGCCTTGATGAAGCGCAGCGCCTCGCGGGTGCTGGTTTCCGATACGTTGGCCAGGACAGGAATGCGGCCCGCGCTGACTTCAACCGCGCAGCGCGTCACTTCCAGCTTTTCTTCCAGGGTCAGGGTGCTGGCTTCGCCCAGCGAGCCGCAGGTGACCAGGCCGTGTACGCCGTTATCGATCAGGAAGCCGAAGTGCTTGCGCATCGCCTCGAAGTCGAGGGTCTCGTCGGCATGGAACTTACTCGTTACGGCAGGAAAGACCCCCTGCCAAAGCACGTTACTCAACTGGCTTCTCCTCAAGATGCCGTCGCTTCAATGGCGGAGCGGCGAGCAGGAGCAAAGTCTAATATCTAGTAAATATATTTAGAAGATATTTTGATTTGGGGATTTCCCGGGGCGGGTCATCCCGGAGGGGGGGGGAGGCCGGCCGGGGTGGGATTTCGCAAGGGGCGTATGTTCGGGGCGGAGCCTGCCCAGCGCGCGCATTTTCGCGGGACGGGCAGGTGTACGGGAAACGCGCTATTGGCGCGTGCGGGCAGGGCCGGCTAAGAGCCCGCCGCGCCGGTTCGGGCCGTCAGCCCGCCTTGCGCGGATACGCGCGGCTCGCGTCCTGCATGAAGGTTTTCACCGCGGTCTCATACTGCGCGCCGCTGCGAAAGGCTCCCGAGTGCGTGGCGCCTTCGATCTTGACCAGGCGCTTGAGCTCGGGCGCGACATTGCTGGCGGCGGCGTAGAGCTCATCGCTCATGGTGTGGGGCACCACGCGGTCGGCGGTGCCGTGCATGAACAGCATGGGGGTGCGCATGCGCGCCAGCTTTTCCACCGAGGCGAACGGCTGTGTGACCAGCAGACTGGCGCCCGGCACTTTGCCCCAACGCAGCGTGCCCAGCATCGCGCCGATGCTGGTGAAGCTGGACTCCACGATCAGGCCGGCGAACGCCGGCTGCTCCGGGCGCGCGGCCAGGTCGATCGCGATTGCGCCGCCCAGGCTGTGGCCGTAGATGAAGCGGCGCGACGGATCGGGCTGGATCCGGGCCAGTTCCTTCAGCCCGGCCACGGCATCTTCCAGCGCGCTGTCCTCGGACGGCAGGCGCGGCGTCGACGCGCCGAAGCCGCGGTAGTCGATGGCCAGCACGGAATAGCCCATGCGGGTCCAGCCGTCGATGCGAAAGGCGCTGCCGTTCAGGTTCCAGCGCGCGCCATGCAGGTACAGCACGGTGGGCGCGCCGGCTTGCGGGCTTTGCCAATACCAGGCGCGCACCTTGTCGCCGCCGGCCAGCGTCAGGTCGTAGACCTGGGTGCCGGCGGCGGGTTCGCGCCACCAGGTCTGCGGTTCGGACTGGGGAGAGAAAATCGTCTGCCGCTGCCAGGAATCGAGTTGGCTGCAGCCAACCACGCTGGCGCCGGCAAGCAGGGCAACGGCGAACAGGCGGCGGGGAGAGAGGCGGGGTAGGGCGGGCATGGAGTGTCTGACCCGGGCGAGGCGGCTGGGTTCCGGCATCAGCATACTTCGGGATGGACTTCTCGCGTCAAGGCCAGCCAGGCCTGGGCGGCATGCGACAGGTAGCCGCCGCGGCGCCAGACCAGCACCATTTCCCAGTCCGTGCCGGCATCGCGCAGCGGCACGCGCGCCACGCCCGCGTGCAGTTCTTCCCGGGCCTTCAGGCGCGGCAGGAAGGCCACGCCGAGGCCGGCCGCCACCAGCGCCACGATGAAATCGATCTGGCCGCTGCGCGCGGCAATGGTGGGCGCGAAGCCGGCGCGCTGGCAGGCGTCGTGGAGGATGCGGTTCAGGGCGAAGCCAGTCTCGAACAGGATGAACGGCGAGTCGCGCAGTTCGCCCAGTCCCACGGTTTCGGCGCGCGCCTTGGGATGGTCGGCGGGCATCAGCGCCACCAGCGGTTCGCGCGCCACCGGTTGCCACTCGAAAATGTCGGGCACTGGCTTGAGCGAACCCGCCAGTTCGATCTCGCCGGCCATCACCATTTCCTCCAGGCGGCGGCTGCCGTGTTCCACCAGGCTGATCTCGATCTGCGGGTAGCGGCTGCGAAAGCGCGCGAACATGGGCGCGAACAGGGTGCTGCTGCCCAGCGGCGGCAGGCCCAGCCGCAGCACGCCGCGCTTGAGCCCCTTCAATTCGTCGAGTTCTGCATACAGGTCGTCGCGCTGCGCCAGCATGGCCACGGCGCGGCGGTAGACGATTTCGCCGGCGGAGGTCAGTCGCGGGGGCTGGGCGTGGCGGTCCAGCAAGGGCATGCCCAGCTCGTCTTCCAGCTGGCGCACCGCCTTGCTCACGGTGGGCTGGGTGGCGAAGACGGTCTTGGCCGCCTGGGAAAAGCCGCCTTGGCGCACGACCTCGACCAGGGCGCGCAGGGGACGCAGTTCCATGGTTATGCCTGTTTGGAATGGGATGGATTCGATGAATTCATTTTATCTATGGGCGGCCCGGGCGTAAAACATCTACTTGCCGCTGGAACTTCCATTCAATGTCTCGCCCACGCCTCATCATTCTTCTACGCAGCCGGCTGCGCCGCAGCCGCGTGCTGCAGATCTGCCTGCTGATCCTCTTTTCCCTGCTGGGCCAGGCGCTGGCCCAACTGCTGGGCCTGCCCGTGCCGGGCGGCGTCATCGGCATGGCGCTGGTGCTGCTACTGCTGGCCACGCGCCGCCTGCGGGTGCGCAATGTGCACCGCGGCGCCAGCTGGCTGCTGGGCGAGATGCTGTTGTTCTTCGTGCCCGCCGTCATGTCGCTGCTGGATCACCGCGAATTCCTCGGCCTGCTGGGGCTGAAGTTGCTGGCCGTCATCCTCCTGGGCACGGCCTTGGTGATGACCGGCACGGCGCTGACCATCGATCTCTGCTACCGATGGATGAACCGCCATGCCGGCTGATTTCAACCTGTGGTTCTGGCCCGCCGCGACCGTGCTGGCCTACGTCTGCGCGCGTCTGTTCTACCGGCGCTTTGCCTGCTGGTGGACGTCGACACTGGTGGTGGCGCCCGCGCTGCTGCTGGCATTGGCGATTGTGTTGCACACCGGCTATCGGGAGTACATGGCGGGGTCCCACTGGCTGATGGCGATGCTGGGGCCGGTGATCGTCGCGTTTGCGCTGCCCTTGTACGAGCAGCGCGCCTTGATCCGCCGCTACTGGCCGGTGCTGGTGGCCGGCGTGGCGGTCGGCAGCTTGATCGCGGGCGTCAGCGCCTGGATGCTGGGCAGCCTGCTGGGCTTGTCGCCGGACCTGCGCCTGAGCCTGCTGCCGCGCTCGGTGGCCACGCCGTTCGCGGTGGCGGTGTCGTCGCACGTGGGCGGGGTACCGGATCTGACGGCCGTCTTCGTGATCGTCACGGGCGTATTCGGCGCGGCCATCGGCCAGCTGATGCGGCGCTGGCTGCCGCTGCGTTCGGCCTTGGCGCGCGGCGCGCTGTTCGGCATGGGCGCGCACGGCGCCGGAACGGCCAAGGCCCGCGAACTGGCGGCCGATGAAGGCGCCGTCGCGGGCCTGGTGATGGTGATGGCGGGCTTGTTCAACGTGCTGGTCACGCCCGCCGTGGTGGTGGGACTGCTGGCCTGACGGCCGCGTCAGTGCAGCATTTCCAGCGCCACCGGATACAGCGAGGCCACCAGCAGCAGCGCCATGCCCACATTGAAGGCGCGGATCGCCCAGGGCTTGTGCAGCACGCGGCGCAGCGCCGTGCCGAAGGTCACCCAAATGCCGATGCTGGGCAGGTTGACGACGCCGCAGACGACGGTGGCGATGACTAGGTTGGCGAAGAAGCCGTTCTGCGGCGTGTAGGTCGCGATCACGCCCACGGCCATGACCCAGGCCTTGGGGTTGACCCACTGGAAGGCAGCGGCCTGCAGAAAAGTGAAGGGCTTGCCGCGCGCCTCGCCGTCGTCCATTTCGCCGGAATTCGCGATCTTCCAGGCCAGGTACAACAGATAGGCCGCGCCCGCGTACTTCAGCACGGCGTACAGCTGCGGCACCTGCTGGAACACCGAGCCCAGCCCGATGCCCACCAGGAAGATCATGAAGGTAAAGCCCAGGTTCACGCCCAGCAGGTGCGGCACGCTGCGGCGGAAACCGAAGTTCAGGCCGGAGGAGGCCAGCATCACGTTGTTGGGGCCGGGCGTAATCGAACTGACCAGCGCGAACATGGCCAGCGGGCCCAGCAAGGACAGGGACATCAAGGGCACGTCGGCCCAGTTGGAGGGGAGCAGATTCATTTCTTGGTTCTGACGATGGCGCGGCGTCCGCCGGCGATAACGGCGATCACGGCAGCGGCGAAGACATACGTCGCCGGCTCCACGGATTCGCCAAACAACATTGCGGCCGCCACCACCGTCAGGAACGGCTGCAGCAACTGCACCTGGCCGACCCGGGCGATGCCGCCCACGGCCAGGCCGCGATACCAGGCAAAAAAGCCCAGGAACATCGAACCCAGCGCCAGATAGGCGCAGGCATAGATTACAGAGGCGGTAGGCCAGCTGGCCTGCTGCGCCGCCATCCAGCCGACAGGCGCCGCTACCACCGGTGCGCTGATCACCAGCGCCCAGCAGATGGTGCGCCCGCCGCCCAGCGTGCGGGAAGCGCGCGCGCCTTCGGCGTAGCCCATGCCGCCCAGCACCACGGCCAGCAGCAGCCAGAGGTAACCCGTCTCTAGCGTGCCGTTGCCTTGGCGCAAGGCGTAGGCCGTGACCAGGGCGGCGCCCAGTACAGCCCAGGCCCAGAAGCCCGGAGAAGGGCGTTCGCCGCTGCGCAACGCGGCAAACGCCGCGGTCGACAGCGGCAGCAAGCCATTGAACACCGCGCCCTGCGCAGCGGGTACGGTCTGCATGGCGAGCGAGGACGCCAGCGGCCAGCCCACCACGATCCCGAGCGCGGCCAGGATCACGCCGGGCCACTCCTGGCGGTTCGGCCTGCGTGCGCGGGTCAGCCAGAGCACGACGACGGCTGGCACGGCTGCCAGCAGGGCGCGGCCCAGCCCTACCAGCAGCGGCGCCAATTCGGCGACCGCCAGGCGGGTCATGGGCAGCGTCAGGGAAAAGACCAGCACCCCCAGAAAACCATAGCCGTAGCCCTCCCAGAGCGTGGCGGGCGCGGCGGGCGCGCCTTGGGAGGTCGGATAGAAAGCGGGACGGGTCATCACAGCCACCAGGGAATGGGAACGCCGCGGGCATCGCGCCCGTCCGCTCTTGCGGGTTTCCGGCATTGCTGTCACTCTACGCATAGTTATCGGTACAGTACCGGTACACTTTTGCATATCACTTTAATCACTGGCCTGGTGAAATTCCCATGACAGTTGCTTCCGCCGCGACCCCCTCCATGCCCTGGCAGCCCGTGCGCCAGGCCGACGCCACCCTGGTGGCGCAACTGGCCGACGGGCTGGCGCGCCGCATCGACGAACAGGGGCTGCGGCCCGGCACCCGGCTGCCGTCGATCCGCAAGATGGCGGAACAGTCGGGCGTCAGCCGCTTCACCGTGGTCGAGGCCTACGACCGTCTGGTGGCCAGTGGCCTGGTGCAATCGCGCCGCGGCGCAGGGTTCTTCGTGCGGGCGCGCAGCGGCCAGTTGGCGGCGGTCGCCAGCGCGGCGCCCGTGGCGCTGACGCCGCCTGCCCGCATCGACGTCGCCTGGCTGCTGCGCAGCATGTTCCGCGACACCAATCCCTCAGGCATGCCGGGCGGCGCGGGGCTGCTGCCGGCGGACTGGCTGGATCCGGAGATGGTGGCGGGGGCGGTGCGCGCGGTGGGGCGTTCGGTGCGCGGACACCTGGTCAGCTATGGACATCCGCAGGGCTTTGCGCCGCTGCGCCAGCAGATCGCCGCCTTCCTGCAGAACGACGGCGTGCCGGCGCACCCGGAACTCAATCTGCTCACCACCAACGGCGTCACGCACGGGCTGGACCTGATCGCGCGGCACCTGGTCAAGCCGGGCGACACCGTGCTGGTCGAAGATCCCGCCTGGTTCGTCATTTTCGGCCGCCTGGCTGCCTTCGGCGCGCGCCTGATCGGCGTGCCGCGCGGCCCCGACGGCCCCGACACGGCGCTGCTCGAACAGTTGGCGGCCCAGCACAAGCCCAAGCTCTTCATCATCAACAGCTCGGTGCACAATCCCACCGGCCACCGGTTGTCGGCCGGCGTCGCCTACGACATCCTGCGCATCGCCGAACGCCACGATTTCCTGGTGGTCGAAGACGACACCTACGGCGAACTGCACCCTGGCGGCGCCATGAAACTGGCCGCGCTGGACGGCCTGAAACGGGTGATCCTGGTAGGCGGCTATTCCAAGATGCTGGCCGCCAGCCTGCGCGTGGGCTACCTGGCCGCGAATCCCGAGATGCTGCAGAAGCTGGCGGACCTGAAGATGCTGGCCGGCCTGACCTCGCCCGAACTGGGCGAGCGGGTCATCCACCGCGTGCTGATGGAAGGGCAATACCGCCGCCACATCGAGCGCGTGCGCCTGCGGGTCGACGACGCCCGCCAACGTTGCCTGAAAGGGCTGCTGAAGCTGGGGCTGACCGTGCCGCACGAGCCGCATGCGGGAATGTTCGTCTGGGCTGACTATGGCCGCGATACCGAGGCGCTGGCGCGCGTGGCGGCGGATCACGGCATGTTGCTGGCGCCGGGCACGCTATTTTCCCCGTCACAGGCGCCTTCGACCATGCTGCGCTTTTCGGTCACCATCGTCGATCATCGCGGCGTCTGGACCGATCTGGAAAAAATCTTCGCGCAAAACGCCTCCAGCAATTAATAATAGAGAGCTATCTCGTTGACGCCATTGAAGGAAACGCCATGTCCGCACCCATCAAGCCCCTGACCCAGAATTTCGCCGTCGCGCCGCAGCTCGGCCCGGACGACATGGCGGACGTCGCCGCCGCCGGCTACAAGAGCGTCATCATCAACCGTCCCGATTTCGAAGGCGGCCCGGACCAGCCCACCGCTGCGGACGTGTCCAAGGCCGCGCTGGCCGCCGGCCTGCAGATCGAGTACCAGCCCGTGGTGGGCAGCGCCATGACCTCCGCCGACGTGGTGCGCTTCGCCGAACTGCTGCGCACCCTGCCGGGCCCGGTCCTGGCGTATTGCCGCACCGGCACGCGCTGCACCAATCTGTTCGCCGCTGCTCAGCAACTGGGCTGAACGCGCGCTTGACGCGCGTCAAGGCGCGCCGGGTTCCGTTGATGTGAACCTGGCGCGTTTCCGGTAGCATGGAGGTACCTCACAGACAGGAGCAGGCAAGATGTTCAAGAAGATCCTGATTCCCACCGACGGTTCTCCGCTCTCGGCCCAGGCCGCCAACGCCGGTATTTGCTTCGCGCGCTCCGTGGGCGCTGAAGTCGTCGCCCTCTACGTGACCCAGCCTTTCGCTGCCACGATCGGTTTCGACGGCATGGCCGCCGCTTACGCCATCACCGACGAAGACTACGAAAAGGCCTCCGCCGAGCAAGCCGACAAGTACCTCAAGCAGATCACCGATCGCGCCGACACCGCCGGCGTGAAGTCCGAATCGCGCGCCGTGTCCAACTTCAACGTGGCCGACGGCATCGTGCAAGCCGCCGCCGACGCCGGCTGCGACCTGATCTTCATCGGCAGCCACGGCCGCAGCGGCCTGTCGCGCCTGCTGCTGGGCAGCGTCACCGCCAAGGTCCTGTCGCTGGCCAGCACGGCAGTGCTGGTGTACCGCGTCAAGGAAGAAAAGAAGTAGCCGGCCCGCATCAGCCGCCGCGGAACGCTCTACGGAGTTGCCCCAGGCTGGCGCATGGCGAACGAGCCCCTCCTGATGGAGGGGCTTTTTTTATCCTTGGCCCTTGCAGGGACTAGGCTTGTTTCTTGGCACGCCGCGCGTAATATTTACGCATCAGTGCGGGCGCGATTTCGCCATTCTCAAGCACCCTACGCGGCATGGCGCCCGCCGCGGCAAGGCCCGGTCGGGCTTGCCGTCTTCGCCCGGTAGTTCACTGCAAGGGAAGAGGCCATGACTCGCAAGACGCGTATCGAGCTATACCGCAATATCGGCATCAGCGCCCATATCGACGCGGGCAAAACGACCACCACCGAGCGCATCCTCTTCTACACCGGCATCACCCATAAAATCGGCGAAGTGCACGACGGCGCCGCCGTGATGGACTGGATGGAGCAGGAGCAGGAACGCGGCATCACCATCACGTCGGCCGCCACCACCGCCTTCTGGAAGGGCATGGCGGGCAATTATCCCGAACACCGCATCAACATCATCGACACGCCGGGCCACGTCGACTTCACCATCGAGGTCGAGCGTTCCATGCGCGTGCTGGACGGCGCGGTCATGGTCTATGACGCCGTGGGCGGCGTGCAGCCGCAATCCGAAACCGTCTGGCGTCAGGCCAACAAGTACAAGGTGCCGCGCCTGGCTTTCGTCAACAAGATGGACCGGGTCGGCGCGGATTTCCTGCGCGTGCAGCGCCAGATCGCCGAACGCCTGAACGGCGACGCCGTGCCCATCCAACTGCCGGTGGGCGCCGAGGACCATTTCGAAGGCGTGATCGACCTGGTCAAAATGAAGGCCATCATCTGGGACGAGGACAGCCAGGGCGTGCGTTTCGAGTATCGCGACATTCCCGCCGAGATGCAGGCGCAAGCCCAGGAATGGCACGACAAGATGGTGGAAAAGGCGGCGGAAGCCAACGAAACCCTGTTGGAAAAATACCTGTCGGGCGAAGCGCTGACCGAGGACGAGATCAAGCAGGGCCTGCGCATGCGCACGGTCGCCAACGAAATCGTGCCCATGCTCTGTGGCAGCGCGTTCAAGAACAAGGGCGTGCAGGCCATGCTGGACGCGGTCATCGACTACATGCCTTCGCCCGTTGATGTGCCCGCGATCAAAGGCCACGATGTGCGCGACCACGAAATCGAACGCCATCCCACCGACAACGAACCGTTCTCGGCCCTGGCCTTCAAGATCATGACGGACCCCTTCGTCGGCCAGCTGGTGTTCTTCCGTGTCTATTCGGGCGTGGTGAAGTCGGGTGACTCCGTCTTCAATCCCATCAAGGAAAAGAAGGAGAGGCTAGGCCGCATCCTGCAGATGCACGCCAACGAGCGGCGCGAGATCACCGAAGTCTACGCGGGCGACATCGCCGCGGCCGTGGGCATCAAGGACGTCACCACCGGCGACACGCTGACCGATCCGGCCCACATCATCATCCTGGAACGCATGGTGTTTCCGGAGCCCGTGATTTCCCAGGCCGTGGAGCCCAAGACCAAGGCCGACCAGGAAAAAATGGGCATCGCGCTGGGCCGCCTGGCGCAAGAGGACCCGTCCTTCCGCGTGCGCACCGACGAGGAATCCGGGCAGACCATCATCTCCGGCATGGGCGAGCTGCACCTGGAAATCCTGGTCGACCGCATGAAGCGCGAGTTCGGCGTCGAGGCCACCGTGGGCAAGCCCCAGGTCGCGTACCGCGAAACCATACGCAAGGCCTGCAACGAGGTCGAAGGCAAGTTCGTCAAGCAATCGGGCGGGCGCGGCCAATACGGCCACGTGGTGCTCAAGCTGGAGCCGCAGGAACCCGGCAAGGGCTACGAATTCGTCGACGCCATCAAGGGCGGCGTGGTGCCGCGCGAATTCATCCCGGCGGTCGACAAGGGCATACGCGAAGCGCTGAATGCGGGCGTGCTGGCGGGTTACCCGGTGGTGGACGTGAAGGCGACGCTGTTCTTCGGGTCCTATCACGATGTGGACTCGAACGAGAACGCCTTCAAGATGGCGGGCTCGATGGCCTTCAAGGAAGGCATGCGCCGCGCGGATCCGGTGCTGCTGGAGCCCATGATGCACGTCGAAGTGGAAACGCCCGAGGACTTTACCGGCAACGTCATGGGCGACCTGTCGTCGCGGCGCGGCATGGTGCAGGGCATGGAGGACATCGCCGGCGGCAGCGGCAAGCTGGTGCGGGCCGAAGTGCCGCTGGCCGAGATGTTCGGCTATTCGACGTCGCTGCGTTCGCTGACCCAGGGGCGCGCGACCTACAGCATGGAGTTCAAGCACTATGCCGAGGCGCCGCGCCAGGTGGCGCAGGAAGTGATGGCGGCCCAGGGCGCCGGCCGCTGAGTCTGAGAGTCGTGCGTGTCAGGCGGGGGCGGCGGCCGTGGGCGCCGCCGCGCGCATGCGCGACGAAGCCAGTTTCACGCCCAGCAGGATCATCACAAAACCGTAGGCATGGAACAGCTGCGGGGCTTCGCCCAGCAGCGGCCAGGCCAGCAGCGCGGCATAGACCGGCACCAGGAACATCGATAGTCCCGCGGTGGCCGGGCCGGCCTGGCTGATCAGGCGGCCATACACGTAGTACGCGCCCAGGCTGGGACCCACCGCCAGGAACAGCAGCACTGCCGCCAGGCGCGGATCGCCCCAGGGCGGCGTGGCGCCAGCCGCGGCCTCGATGGCGGCGAAGGGCGCCAGCGCCAGCACGCCGCCCAGCATCAAGGTCGCGAGCCGCGCGCTGTCGGGCACCGCAGGCAGGCGCAGGCGCTTTTGCAGCACGGTATAGAGGGCCCAGCCGGTGGCGGCCAACAACACCCAGAGGTCGCCCTGGCCGAAAGCCAGCCGCGCTAATGTCTGCGCGTCGCCGCGCGCCAGCACCACCAGCACGCCGCCCAGGGCCAGCGCCAGTCCCGCGCCGCGCAGGGCGGACAGCGGCTTGCGCCAGATGACGGCCTCCAGCAGCGCCACCAGGATGGGGCTGCAAGAAAAGATCAGGGCGATGTTGGTCGCGCTGGTGCTCTGCGCGCCGATGTATTGCGGAGCCACCGCCACGCCCATGCCCAGCACCGCCAGGGGCGCCAGCGATGGCAAAGCGCGCCACAGCGTCTTGCGGTGCGCGCGCAGGGCGGGCGCGGCGAGCGGCAACAGGATCAGCAGGGCGATCAGCCAGCGGCCGAAGGCCAGGAAGACGGGAGGGAGGTTGGCGTCGTGGGCCCAGCGGGCCGCCACCATGTTGGAGGCGAATAGTGCCGGAGCGGCGAAAAGCATGGCGGTGCCGGAGAGGCCCAGGCCGTTTCTTGCGGGTGCTGCTGCTGCGAGAGACATGGTTTCCTGCCGCGCGGATCGGCGCGCGGCGTGCTGCGTTGAATCTGTCGGCGCCTGCGCCGGGTTATGCCGCAGCGTGGACGCCGAAATCGGACGGCCGGGATAGGTGGCTGCCTTGCAGGAGAGTCTACGGGCAGGAAAGCAAAATAGGTTTCCTGATTCACGCCTTATTGGCGGAATGTGGAAAATATCTGTCTTGTAGAATTGTTTTTTTAAGAGATATTATCTTCAGATCAAGCCCGCCATGCCCACACCCCCCAAGATCGACGAAACCGACCGCAAGATCCTGCGCGCCTTGCGTGCGGACGGACGCCTCACCAATCTGAAGCTGGCCGAACAGGTGGGGCTGTCGCCCACGCCGTGCTGGAACCGGGTCAAGGCGCTGGAAGAGGCGGGCGTGATCGAGGGCTACGCGGCTCTGCTGAACCAGAAGGCGCTGGGTTTGCCGGACACCGTCATGATCGAGGTGACGCTGGAGCATCACGACGACGACACCCTGGCGCGTTTCGGCGAAGAAATCACGCGGCTGCCGGAAGTGGTCGAGGCCTTTCTCGTGACGGGCGAGTACGACTATCTGATCAAGGTGGCGGTGGCGGGTACCGAAGGCTACGAGGAATTCCTGCGCAAGCGGCTGTACAAGCTGCGTGGCGTGCGGCACAGCCGCTCCACGTTTGTGTTGCGGCGCTTGAAGCACACGCCTTCGGTCGAGCCCTAGCTCAACCCCCAAGCGTGCACCCTCGCTCGAGCCCTAACGCGACGCCCAAAAGCGCACTGTCGGACGCGCCCAGCCAGGCGCACTCTCGGCCGGGCACCGGTTCAGCCGCCGATGAACGTCTCGATGGCGCCGTTAAAGGCGCGGGGATTGCCCAGGTTCATGCCGTGCGACGATCCCGTGATGGTCACGCGCTGCGCCTGCGGCAGCCACTGCGACAGGGCGTCCAGCACGGCCGGGTAGGGCGCCGGGCTCAGGGCGCCGCCGATCAGCAGAGTCGGCAGCTTCAGCGTGCCGATCTGCGCCGGCGTCAGCGCTTCGGGCTTTTCCTCGGCCTGCCCGAACAGCGTGCCGACGTTATCGCGCACCATCTCCTTGAACCACGGCACCATGCGCTGCCAGGTGTCGGGTCCGGTCACGGTATCGACGAACAGCGCCAGGCCAGTTTCGATCTCGCCGTCGCGGATGAGGGCCAGCGCGCGCTGGCGAAAGCCGCCGCGCTGGTCGTCGTCGCCCGGCAGGGGCAGGCCGGGGTCGGCCAGGGTCAGGCTGCGTAGCGCGCCGGGCTGTTGCAGCGCCGCTTCCAGCGCCACGCGGCCGCCGCGGGAATGGCCCACCAGATGGGCCGGTCCGCCGGCCACGGTATCGATGAACTCCAGCACGTCATTGGCATGTTGCTCGATCGAAAAGCCTTCGCCCTCGCCGTCCCAGGTTTCGGGCCAGTAGCGGCGCAGGCACACCGCCAGCACGCGGAACGACTTGCCCAGCGGCGCCATCTGCGACTTCCAGTAGCGGCAGTCGGACAGGGAGCCATGCACCAGCACCATGGGCGCGCCGCTGCCGTACTCGGTGTAGGACATGGCGTAGCCGCCGATCAGCGCGGTTTGCAGGGGCAGGACGGGTTCGGAACGCATGGGTGTCGTATGGGAAAGCCAGGTCCGCATTCTAGCCCGCTGGCGTCTGCCGGCGGCGCTGATAAACTCGTTTCCGACCTGCCGGCGCGCTGTCCGCGCCGGCTTCGCACCACTACGGAGCCGCCCCGATGTCCCCTGAGTCGCTTGCCGCCTTGCCCGAATCCGCCCAGCGCGTCGCGCGCCTGCTGCTGGAGCTGGGCCATGACAAACCCGTGGTGGTCCTGCCGCAAACCGGCAAGACCTCGGCGGAAGCGGCGGCGGGGCTAGGCTGCGAGGTTGCGCAGATCGCCAAGTCCATCATCTTCCGGCGCGCCACGGACGACGCTCCGGTGCTGGTCATCGCCAGCGGCGCCAACCGCGTGGACGAGGCCAAGGTGGCCGCGCAGGTGGGCGCGCTGGCCAAGGCGGACGCGAAATTCGTGCGTGACATGACCGGCTATGCGATCGGCGGCGTATGTCCCATCGGCCATGCGGTCAAGCCGGTGATGCTGCTGGACGCGGACCTGTTCAACTACGACAGCCTGTGGGCCGCGGCGGGACATCCGCATGCGGTGTTCAACCTGACGCCGCGGCAACTGGCGGATATGACTGGCGCACCGGTCGTGGATGTGGCCCTGCGCGGCTGAGTCCGCGCCCGCCACAATCAGTGCGGGTGCGTGTCCAGGCCGTCGATCAGCACTTGCCGCAAGCCGCGCGAGCAGGTCTCCACCCGCCCTTCGACGCCGTACACGGCCGCCAGCGAGGCCGGCGTGATCACGTCCGCCGGCAAGCCTGCGGCATGCAGCCCGCCTTTATGGATCATGACCGCGCGGTCGGCGTGCTGCAGCGCCACGTTCAGGTCATGCAGCACGATGACGCTGATCAAGCCATGCTCCCGGGTCTCCTGCCGCAGCAGCCGCATGACGTGGAACTGATAGTTCAGGTCCAGCGCCGACAGCGGTTCGTCCAGCAGCAGCACGCGCGGATGCCGGATCAGCGCCTGCGCCAGTCCCACCAGTTGCTTCTGTCCGCCGGATAGCGAATCCAGGTACTGCAAGGCCAGATGGGCAATGCCCAGCCGTTCCAGCAGGCGGTCTATGGCCTGCATGTCCACCGGCGTGGCCAGGCCGTCGCCGGCCTTGGCCGCCACCAGCACGGACTCGAATACCCGCAGGTGCACGGCGGCGGGCAGGCCCTGGGGCAGGTAGACCACATGACGCGCGCGCTCGCCGAAGCTCTGGCGGACCAGGTCCCGTCCATCCAGCGCCACGTCGCCAGCGCGCACGCGTATCAGGCCGGCCAGGGCCTTGAGCAGCGTCGATTTGCCGCTGCCGTTGGGGCCCAGCAAGGCGGTCACCTGGCCGGCTGCCAGTTCGGGCAGTGACAACTCATGCAGTACGTCCGCGCGGCCGTAGCCGGCCGTCAGGCCGCGCACGGCCAGGGCAGACGAGGGGGCAGTCTGGAGCGCAGTCATGGCATGCGCCGGCGCAGCACGACAGACGCGAAGAAGGGTATGCCGACCAGGGAGGTCACGATGCCGATCGGCACGATCACGCCGGGCATGAGATTCTTGGAAGCGATCGACGCCAGCGACAGGATCACGGCGCCCACCAATGCGCTACCCGGCAGGAAGAACCGGTGGTCCTCGCCGAACAGCCGTCGTGCAATGTGCGGCGCGACCAGCCCGATGAAGCCGATGGTGCCGACAAAAGCCACCGCCAGCGCCGACAGCAGGCTGACCCGGGCCAGCGCCGCAACGCGCACCCGGCGCACGTCCACGCCGAAACTCGCGGCGCGGTCCTCGCCCAGGCGCAGCGCCGTCAGTTTCCAGGATTGGCGCATGGCCAGCGGCAGCGCCAGGGCGAAGGCCGCCGCCAGCACGGCCACGGTGATCCAGCTGGAGCGCGACAGGCTGCCCATGGTCCAGAACACCAGGTTCTGCAGCGCTTCGGCGCTGGCCATGAACTGCACCAGCGATACCAGGGCATTGAAGGTGAACAGCATGGCGATGCCGAACAGCACCACGCCCGACGTGTTCATGCCGCCCCAGCGGGTTACCGCATCCAGCATCAAGGCCGCCAGCAAGGCGAACAGGAAGGCATTGCCCGCCACCAGCCAACCGGCGGGGATGCCGGGCACGCCGAGCTGCAGCACGATGGCCAGCGAGGCCCCGAAAGCGGCGGCTGAAGACACGCCAAGGGTGAACGGGCTGGCCAGCGGATTGTTCAGGATGGTCTGCATTTCGGCGCCCGCCATCCCCAGCGCCATGCCGACCAGCGCGGCCATCAGCGCGGACGGCAGACGGATGTCCCACACGATCACGCGGGTGGTCGGGTCGGCGGCGGCGGGGCGGGTGAGCGTCTGCCAGAGCTCGCCCCAGGGCAGGCCTGACGGACCCACCGTGAAGTCGGCCAGCAGCGCAATGAAAAGCGCCGCCAACAGCAGGGCGATAAGCCCTGCCCGGCGGCGCAGAATGTGCCGGTAGGCGGCAACCGCGTTCGCGGTTGGCGGCATTACTGCAGCAGCTGCAGACGGCTCTTGGCCGTGCTCGCGGCCGGCGTGGTCGGATAGTCGCGGACGATGCGTTGCAACGTGGTCTTGGCGCCGGCGCGGTTGTTCATTTCGATCTGGCTGCCGGCGATGACCAGCAGGGCGTCCGGCGCGCGCGCGTTGTCCGGGGCCTTCTGCACCATGGCGTTCAACTGTTCGATGGCGCCCTTGAAGTCCTTCAGCGCGTAGCGGCTGCTGCCCAGGTAAAACTGGGCGCTGGGCGCAAGCTGGCTGGCAGGGTACAGGGCGGTGAAGGCGGCCAGCGATTCGGACGCTTCCTTGTATTGGCCCTTGCGGAACAGGTCGATCGCGCCATCATAGGCCGCTTGCTCCTGGGGATCGCCGGCGGAGGCTCCCGGAGGATTGGCGCTGCCAGCAGCACCGCCCGGCTTGGCCGAAGGCTGCTGGCGCGACACCAGCTCCAACTGGTCGCGCAGTTGGGCGACTTCCTGCTGCAGAGCCTGAATCTGGTCGGCCAGTTGCAGCTTGGCGCGCTGGCTTTGTTCGTTCTGCTGCTGCACCTGTTGGCGCAAATCCAGGATGGCCCGGCGGGCTTCATCGTCGGAAAAAGCGTGGGCGGGCGCCGCCAGGGCCGCCAGCACCAAGCCGGTGGCCGCAATCAGAGGACGCAGGGACAGAACGTTATCGCGCATGAAAATTCCCGGGGTATAAAAACAAACGTCGGGACGGCCGGTTGACCGTCCCGACGCGTGGTAGGGCTCTAGACTATACGAAAAAGCTTAGCGGCGATAAACGATATCGGCGCGGCGGTTTTCCGCAAAGTCGGCTTCCGACGTGCCAGTCGACTTCGGCTTTTCTTTACCGAAGCTGATGGTTTCGATCTGGTTGTCGCTGACGCCCAGCAGGGTCATCATGCGGCGCACGGCGTCGGCACGGCGCTGGCCCAGGGCCAGGTTGTATTCAGCGCCGCCGCGTTCGTCGGTGTTGCCTTCGATCTTGATGGTCTGCTGCTGATGCGAGGCCAGGTACTTGGCGTGGGTTTCGACCAAGCTGCGGTACTGGTCCGACACCGTGTAGCTGTCGAAGTCAAAGTACACCGAGCGCTGTTGCGCCAGGATGCTTTGGGGGTTGAAGGGATCAAGGATCTGGCCAGAGGCCGAGGATCCTTGGCCAGCGCCTCCGCCCTGACCCGCTTTATCGTCGAGAGGGACGGAGCTGCAAGCTGCCAGGGCGGCAGCCAGAGCGGCGATGGTTAGGCTTTTGGCAATGCGCGACTTCATGATAGTTCCTTTGCAAAGAGAGTCACACGTGTTATCGGGTAAATGGGCCCCAAGTCGGTTCACGTATTTCCCCATTCAGTACCGAAAGCGTCTGCCGTACGCGGCCATCGCTCGACACACCCGCAAGCACGCTACGTCCATTTTGGATGGCGGCGTAGAGGACTTGCATTCCATTTGGCGCAAAACTCGGGGACTGATCGTCACGACCATCAGTCAGCAAGGTCTCGGAGCCTGAGGACAGGTTCAGCGATGCGATACGAAACGCGCCGTCGCGTCTTGCAACGTACAGTAGCGTCGATCCATCGGGGGAAATTCGGGGTGATATGTTGTAACCACCATTAAACGTGAGGCGGCGAGCTTCGCCGCCACTCGAGCCGGTCTGATAGATTTGCGGCCCGCCGCTGCGGTCACTCGTAAAGATAATGGAAGCACCGTCTGGCGTAAAGCTCGGTTCGGTGTCAATCCCGGGAGAACGCGTAACTCGCGTCGGATTGGAGCCGTCCGTTGCGCCAACGATGTAAATTTGCGACAAACCATCGCGGGTCAGGGCCACGGCCAGCTTGCTGCCGTCGGGCGACCAGCCGGGTGCGCTGTTGTTGCCCTTGAAGTTGGCGACAGGCGAGCGGGCGCTGGTTGCCAGATTGTGCACGTAGACGACAGGTTTGCCGGATTCGAAGCTCACATAGGCGAGCTTGGAGCCATCGGGCGACCAGGACGGCGAAATGATGGGCTCGCGCGAACGCAGCGCCACCTGGGGATTCTGGCCGTCGGCGTCGGCCACCTGCAATTCGTAGGTGGCGCCCTTCTTCAGCACGTACGCGATACGCGTCGAGAAGACGCCCTTAACGCCGGTGATCTTCTCGTAAATGCGGTCGGCGATCTGGTGTGCGACGCGGCGCAGTTCCTGCTCGGTGCCCGAGAACGCCACGCCATCCAGCTGGCTCTTCTTGACCGTGTCGGCCAGGCGGTAGCGGACGTCGTAGCGGCCGTCGCCGCCGCGCGTGATGCTGCCGTAAGCGATGAAATCCGCGCCCTTGCCGCGCCAGTCGTCGTGGGCGATGGGGGAGTCCACATTCAGGCCGGAACCTGCGGCGTTGATCAGGCGGAACTGGCCCGTGCGGGTCAGGTCGGCGCGGATCACTTCGGCCAAGGCGCGGCCATGGGTGTCGTCAACCGCGAAATCGGCGATGGCCACGGGGTACTGGGTGGCGCCGGTGCCGGAAATGTCGACGCGCAGCTGCGCATGGGCGGGCTTGATGGCCATCAGGCAGGCCAGGGTCAGCATCAGCAGACCGAGTCCATACGATCGCCAGAGAGCGAGGGGGGGTACTCGTCGGCTATAAGCGGGAGTCATATTCATCAATCTCCTGTCAATCATACATTCTGTACACAACGTCAATAATGGGTTCGTAGCGGCCCGTCGAGGGCTTCGGGAACGGGTTGCAACGGCGGATGCCTGTCTCGACCGCGCGGTCGAAGCCGGCATTGCCCGAAGAACTGGTCAAAGTGACGCCATTGACCTTCCCGTCGGAACCTAACTGTACCCGGTATTGTGCCGTGGGATTTTCCGATCCGCTGCGGGCCGGGGGCGGATATGCCACCCCGGGTTGCACGCAGGCGCGGACCTTGGCGCCATAGCCGCTGTCGCGTCCGCCGCCCGCCTGGTTGCGGTCGGCCGTGCCGCCGGGGATGCCGGCGGCGCCCAGGGCGTCGTTGCGGAAGGCATCCTTCAGCGCCTTGTCGGCAGCGGCCTTCTTGGCGGCTTCTTCCTTGGCCTTCTTCTCGGCCGCAGCCTTTTTCTCGGCGGCGGCTTTCTCGGCGGCGGCCTTTTCAGCCTTTTCCTCGGCGGCCTTTTCGGCAGCGGCCTTCTCCGCCGCCGCCTTCTTGGCGGCGTCGTCCTTGGCCTTCTTTTCCGCGGCCGCCTTGTCGGCGGCAGCCTTTTCAGCCGCGGCCTTCTCGGCAGCAGCCTTGTCGGCGGCCTGGCGTTCCTGCTCCAGACGCCTCTTTTCCTTCAGTTCGGCCTGCTTGCGCTCTTCCTCGAGGCGCGCCTTTTCCTTGGCGGCTTCGGCCGCCTGGCGTGCCTTTTCTTCCTGCTCGCGCTTCTTCTTGGCTTCCTGCAGCGCGATTTCGGGGTCGACTTCCTCGGTCTTGGGCTGAGCTTCGGGCTCGGGCTTGGGAGGAGGCGGCGGCGGAGGAGGCGGCTCGGGCGCCTTTTCAGGCTCCGGCTTGGGTTCCGGTTTGGGCTGCGGCTTCGGCGGTTCGGGTTGCGGCGTGGGCGGCGGAGAGTCGGGCGAGTTGCCGTCAGCCCAGAGCTGGACCTGTACGGGGCCGGGGCTCTCGGAGCGCCAGTTCACGCCAAAGATCAAGACGATCAGCAGCAGCACGTGCACCGCCACGGCCAGAATCAATGCCTTCCGGTTGTCGTGGTTGGGCGGGGTGGCCGGGGGGCCGCTGCGGTGTCGGATTATGGGTGGCGTCATGAGCGTTGCATGCCGGCGGCGCCGGCGGAAGGCGTCGCGTTAGCGTTTTTTCGCGGGTGCGGGCTGGGAGCCGCCGGCGGACTGGTCCACCAGCAGGCCCAGGCGGGTGATGCCGTTGGTGCGAAGTTCATCCATGACCTTCACGACCGTCTCATAGGGCACCTTGCCGTCGGCGGCGATGACCACCGGGGTTTCCGCGGTAATGCGCGAACGCACTTGCGCCACCAGTTCGGGGCGCGCGATGTCCTGCATGGTGGCGCCGGGTTCGCGCATGCGCAGGGCGATCTTGCCATCTTCCGAAATCTGGACTTCCAGCGGCTTGACCGGCACGTCCGAAGCCGCGCCGACCGAGGGCAGCTGGATCAGGCCGGGCGTGATGAGGGGCGCGGTCACCATGAAGATGACCAGCAGCACCAGCATCACGTCGATGTACGGCACCACGTTGATGTCGGCCTTCATGCGGCGGCCGGACCTGCCGCGTGAGCTTACCGAGGGCATTAGCGCACCTGCCGTTGCAGAATGTTCAGGAATTCATCGACGAAGCTGTCGAAACGGATCGAGATGCGATCGATGTCGTTCGTGAAGCGGTTGTAGGCGACCACTGCGGGAATTGCCGCGAACAGGCCGATGGCGGTGGCGATCAGCGCTTCCGCGATGCCGGGGGCCACCGAGGCCAGCGTGGCCTGCTGCATGTTCGACAGGCCGATGAAGGCGTGCATGATCCCCCAGACCGTGCCCAGCAGGCCGATATAAGGGGACACGGAGCCGGCCGAAGCCAGGAAGTTCAGGTGCGACTCCAGCGAATCCATCTCGCGCTGGTAGGCGGCGCGCATGGCGCGGCGCGGGCCGTCCAGCACGGCGGTGGCGTCACCCGCGGCATTGCCGCGGCGGGCTTTCAGGAATTCGGTCATGCCGGCGTCGAAGATGCGGGCCAGGGCGCCTTGCTCATCGCGGCGCGAGGCCACGGCCTGCTGCAGCATGGAGAGGTCGCCGCCCGACCAGAAATCGTCTTCGAAACGGCGGGTCTGGGCGTGGGCCCGCTTGATCGCCAGCCGCTTGGCGAAGATGTAGGTCCAGGACATGATCGAAATGCCCAACAGCATCAGCATGATCAGCTGGACCGGCACGCTGGCGTGCGAAATCAGCGAAAGCAACGACATGTCGTTGGTGACTTGCATGGTTATTCCTGAATGAATTCCAGTTTGGCGCGAACGTCAGCCGGCAACTCCGCCGGCCGCATGTGAATGGCATCGACGCAGCAGACTTGGATGTTGCCTTCGGCAAGCAGTTCCCCGTCGCGTTCCGCGCGTTGCGCGAAGTGTATCGAAGCGCGGCCCAGTCGTGTGACTCGGCTGCGTATGGTAAGTAAATCGTCCAGCCTGGCCGGCTTGCGGTAGGACATGTCCAGGGAGCGGACAACGAACAGTCGTTGCTCGCTGACCGCCAGGTTGGACTGGTTGACCCCCAGGTTGCGCAGCCACTCGGTGCGTGCGCGTTCCAGGAATTTCAAGTAGTTGGCGTAGAAAACCACTCCGCCTGCATCCGTGTCTTCGTAGTAGACACGGACTTGCAGGACGGATTCGGCGGACTTCGGATCGGTCACGATGGATGGCAAAGGGCGGTCGGGACGCGAAAAGTCCGTAGTTACTATAAGGTTTACAGCGTGTCGAGCTTCGTCAGCACGGCTTCAAGCGCGGACTCTACCGGAATCTTGGCCGCTTCGGTTTCCCGACGGGCCTGCAATTCCACCACACCATCGTTCAGGCCGCGTTCTCCAACTGTTACACGCAGCGGCGCGCCGATCAGCTCCCATTCAGCAAACATCACGCCCGGGCGGGCATCGCGGTCATCCAGGATGACGTCCACGCCGCGCGCCAGGAGGGATTCATAAAGTTTCTGCGCGGTGTCACGCACCGTTTCACTTTTGCCCCAGCCGACCGGGCAGATTACCACTTCGAAGGGGGCGATCGCGCGCGGCCAGATGATGCCGCGGGCATCGTGGTTCTGCTCGATGGCCGCGCCCACGATGCGGGTCACGCCGATGCCGTAGCAGCCCATTTCCAGGACGGCGGGTTTGCCGGTCTCGTCCAGGAAGGTGGCCTTGAGGGCCTCCGAGTACTTTTTGCCCAGGTAGAAGACGTGGCCCACTTCGATGCCGCGCTGGATCGACAGGGTGCCCTTGCCGTCCGGCGAGGGGTCGCCCGCGACCACGTTGCGCAGGTCGGCCACCAGTTCGGGCTCGGGCAGGTCGCGGCCCCAGTTCACGCCCTGGATGTGGAAGTCTTCCTTGTTCGCGCCGCAGACGAAATCGGCCATGTTGGCCACGGTGCGGTCGGCGATGACGTGCACCGGACGGACGGTCTTGACCGGGCCCAGGTAGCCGGGCTTGCAGCCGAAGGCCTCGACGATCTCGGTTTCCGTGGCGAAGCGGAAGCCGGCCAGGCCGGGCAGCTTGCCGGCCTTGATTTCATTGAGTTCATGGTCGCCGCGCAGCAGCAGCAGCCAGATGTCGGCGCCTTTCTCGCCGTCGGTGGCCAGCACGATGGACTTGATCGTGCGTTCCAGCGGCAGGCCCAGCAGCTTGGCCACGTCCTCGCACTTGGCGGCGCCCGGCGTGGCCACGTCGGCCATGGCCTGGGCGGGTTCGGCGCGGGTGGGGTACAGGGCCACGGCCTCGGCCAACTCGATGTTGGCGGCGTAGTCGGAGTCGGCGTTGTAGACCAGCAGGTCTTCGCCGGTGTCGGCGATCACCTGGAATTCGTGGCTGCGGGTGCCGCCGATCGAGCCCGTGTCAGCGGCCACGGCGCGGAATCCCAGGCCCAGACGGCCGAAAATGCGCATGTAGGCGTTGTACATGGTGTCGTAGCTGGCCTGCGCGCCAGCTTCGTCACGGTCGAAGGAGTAGGCGTCCTTCATGGTGAACTCGCGGCCACGCATCAGGCCGAAGCGCGGACGGCGCTCGTCCCGGAACTTGGTCTGGATGTGATAGAAGTTCACCGGCAGCTGGCGATAGCTGTGGATTTCGTTGCGCGCGATGTCGGTGATGACTTCCTCGGACGTGGGCTGCAGCACGAAATCGCGCTGGTGCCGATCCTTGATGCGCAGCAGCTCGGCGCCGTACTGCTCCCAGCGGCCCGACTCCTGCCAGAGCTCGGCCGGCTGGACCACCGGCATCAGCAGCTCGATCGCACCCGCGGCGTTCATTTCTTCGCGGACGATGGCCTCGACCTTGCGGATGACTTTCAGCCCCAGGGGCATGTAGGTGTAGATGCCGCCCGCGAGCTTGCGGATCATCCCGGCCCGGGTCATCAGCTGGTGGCTGGCGACTTCGGCTTCGGAAGGGGCTTCTTTGAGGGTGTTGATGTGGTAGTTGGATGCGCGCATGTTTAAAGGTGGCAGCAGATACGTATAATCGACCGTAATTGTATTGAATTCGGTGGGGGTGGCCCATGCTTGACCGCGAAGGCTACCGCCCCAATGTCGGCATCATTCTCGTCAACGGTAGAAACGAGGTCTTTTGGGGCAAGCGTATCAGGGAACATGCCTGGCAGTTCCCCCAAGGCGGCATCAAGTACGGCGAAAGCCCGGTGCAAGCCATGTATCGCGAACTCCATGAAGAGGTGGGCTTGAAGCCCGAGCATGTCCGTATTTTGGGGCGTACACGCGATTGGTTACGTTATAACGTGCCCGATCACTTCGTCCGGCGTGAGTGGCGCGGCCACTATAAAGGACAAAAGCAGATTTGGTTCTTGTTGCGCCTGGTAGGACGTGACAGCGATGTGTGCTTGCGCGCGACGCAGCATCCGGAATTCGATGCCTGGCGCTGGAGCCAGTATTGGGTGCCCCTGGATGCCGTGATCGAGTTCAAGCGCGATGTCTACACCCAGGCGCTGAACGAGTTGTCGGCTATCCTCTTCCGGCGCCATCACGAAACCCGCTACCTGCGCCAACGGGTGCACGGGCAACGGGCGGCAGACAATCTGCCCGAAGGAACGGACGGTCATGCGCATATTGTTGGTTGAAGACGAACGGGACATGGCGTCCTGGTTGATGCGCGCACTCGCCCAGAGCGGATTCGTGCCGGACCACGCGGCCGACGCCCGTACCGCCGAAGCCTTCATGGCGGGCACCGAGTACGACGCCATCGTCATGGACCTGCGCCTGCCCGACAAGCATGGGCTGGTGGTGCTGCGCGAAATGCGCAACCGCGACGACCGCACCCCCGTGCTGCTGCTCACCGCCCAGGGCGCCCTGCAGGATCGCGTGCGCGGCCTGAACCTGGGCGCGGACGACTTCCTGACCAAACCCTTCGCGCTCGAGGAACTGGAAGCGCGCCTCACGGCGCTGGTGCGTCGCAGCCGCGGCCGCCAGCATCCGCGGCTGCAATGCGGTTCGCTGTCCTACGACAGCGAAAGCCGCGCCTTCACCCTGGACGGCTCGCTGCTGTTCCTGACTCCGCGCGAACATGCCGCCCTGGCCGCCTTGCTGACCCGCAGCGGCTATCCGGTGGACAAGTCCCAGTTGTTCGGCAAGGTCTTCACCCATGACAGCGAAGCCAATCCAGATGCCATCGAGGTCGTGCTGCACCGGCTGCGCAAGAAGCTGACCGGCAGCGACGTGCGTATCGTCACCGTGCGCGGGCTGGGCTACATGCTGGAAAGCGTCGCCAGCGAGTCCGCGGAATCCTGAGTGAGGCTGCGGCTATCCGAGCTGCCGCGCGTGGGCATCCGCGCGCTGCTGATCATTCTGCTGCTGCCGGGCGTGATCATGCTCCTGGTGGTAGACAGCGTGAACGACTACCGCACCCTGGCCGAGATCACCAACGAAGCCTACGACAGCGCCCTGGTGGAGCCGGCCCGGGTGCTGGAAAGCAGCCTGGAATTCACGCCTGACGGCAATCTGCAGGTCGCCACGCCGCTGTACGCGCAGGTGATGCTCGAGTCCCGCGCGGGCCTGCGCAAGTACTTCCGCATCGAAGAGATCGACCCGCCCCTGCCCGACGGCGCGGCGGTACCCACGGCCCCGGGCAAGACCCTGCTGGGCATGCCGGAAATGCCGCGTCCGCCCAGCTGGCCGCGATCCAACAGCCAGCCTATTTTCTACGACAGCGTCTATCGCAACGATCCCGTGCGGGTCGTCGCGGTGGTGCGGGATCTGTATTACCAGGGGCAGCACCGGCAGGTACTGGTGGTCGTGGCCGAAAGCACCGGCAAGCGCATCGAAGCCGAGAACAACGCGCGGCGCCAGGAAATCCTGCGCGACACGCGCATGTTGGCGCTGGTGGCGCTGCTGGTGTGGTGGGGCGTGTCGTGGGCGCTGAAGCCGCTACGCCGGCTGCGCAACGATATCCGTGCGCGCCGCCCGGATGACCTGACGCCGCTGGACGCCTCGCGCGTGCCCAGCGAAGTGGCGCCGCTGGTCGATGCGGTCAATCACCATATCGCCCGCTACCGTCGCGTCCTCGATGAACAATCGCAGTTCCTGGCCGATGCCTCGCATCAGCTGCGCACGCCGCTGGCCATCATGCTGACCCAGGCCCAGTACGCCCTGCGCGAGC
The DNA here is from genome assembly GCF_059760445.1 of Achromobacter sp. D7-1. Taxonomy (NCBI): domain Bacteria; kingdom Pseudomonadati; phylum Pseudomonadota; class Betaproteobacteria; order Burkholderiales; family Alcaligenaceae; genus Achromobacter; species Achromobacter sp. D7-1. Next base: position 54,951 of record NZ_JCBAMT010000025.1, read on the forward strand.
GCGATCCGGCCCGCGCGCAGGAAGGCCTGCGCGGCATCGTCGACCAACTGGGCCGCACGCGCCGCCTGACCGAGCAGTTGCTGTCCCTGGCCCACGCCAATCAGGCCGATCAGCTGCCGCGGCAGTTGCTGGACATGAATGCCGTGTCGCGCGAGGTGGTGCTGCAATACCTGCCGCTGGCGCACGAAAAGCAGCAGGACCTGGGCTGGGTGCAGGCCGGCTCCGAAGAGGGGCTGGAGATCCCCGCGCCGGTTTCGGGCAACGAGGCCGAACTGCACGAGGCGCTTTCGAACCTGGTGCACAACGCCATCCATTACGCCCCGGTTGGCGCGCGCATTACCGTATCGGTCTGCTGCCACGCCAACCGCGCCGAGGTTGCCGTGTCCGACAACGGGCCAGGGCTGGACCCGATACTGCGCCAGCGGGCCTTCGCGCGTTTCGAACGCGTCGGTACGGACAAGCCGGTCGCCTCGTCTGGGTCGGGCCTGGGGCTGGCGATCGCCCGCGCCTATGCCCGCCGCAATGACGGCGACATCGAACTGCGCGACGGCGAACCCAACGCCCAGGGGGGCGTAGGACTGGCTTCCGTGCTGTGGTTGCCGCTCGCGTCCACCGTCTCGCAGTATCCGCGTCCGCTCGATGTCGAGCTCAAGGGCGATCAGTAACTTCTCCGCATTTCCGCTTTCATCCGCAGCTTCCGTTCAGGGATAACCCCCGAATTCAGGATCGCGACAGCGCACAGAAAGCGGATTAGCAGCTTCCTTCCGTAATCTGCGTCCGGGCCTGTCGCCAGGACCCGGGTCGCGCTCGCTTCGAGCGGCACATCCCCGGGCAGGCGCGCGGCCGCACCACGAAGGAGGATGAAGTGCAAAAGACAATCAATAGAAAGGACTATTACGGCGGAGCGCTGATGGTCCTCATCGGGCTGGGGGCAATCTACGGCGGGACCGACTATCACATCGGCACCTTGAGCCACATGGGACCCGGCTTTTTCCCTGCGGCGCTCGGCGGTCTGCTGGCGCTGACCGGCGTGCTGATCGCCATCTCGGCGCGCTCGGGCGAATCGTCGGCGCCGCCGCCCGGCGACGGCCACGGCCATGGACTGCCGGATTTCCGCGGCGGCGCCTGCATCCTGCTGGGCATCCTGGCTTTCCTGCTGCTGGGCCATTACGGCGGCTTGCTGCCCGCCACGTTCGCCATCGTATTCATCTCTGCGCTGGGCGACCGCAAGAACACGATCAAGCAGGCCATCCTGCTTTCGGTCGCCATGACCGCCATCGCGGTCGTCGTCTTCTGGTGGGCGCTGCAGCTGCAGCTTCCGCTGTTTCGCTGGGGTTGAAGCGCCATGATTTCGCAATCCTTGATGGACCTCTGGTACGGCTTCGGGGTCGCCTTCCAGTGGCACAACCTGATGTGGTCGTTCTTCGGCGTGCTGGTGGGCAACCTCATCGGCGTGCTGCCCGGCATGGGTGCGCTGTCGGCCATTTCCATTCTGCTGCCGCTGACCTACGTGATGCATCCGGTGCCCGCCATCCTGATGCTGGCAGGCATTTTCTATGGCTCGCAGTACGGCGGCGCCATTGGCGCGATCCTGCTGAATCTGCCTTCGCACCCGCCGCACGCGGTCACCTGCCTGGACGGCTATCCGCTGACCAAGCAGGGCAAGGGCGGAACAGCGCTGGGCATCACGATGATCTGTTCGTTCTTCGCCGCGTCGGTGGGGATCATCGTCATGATCTTCGCCTCGCCGCTGCTGGTGGAAGTCGCGTTCAAGTTCGGTCCGACCGAGATTTTCTCGATCATGCTGCTGGGCCTGCTGGCCGGCGCCACGATGTCGCGCGGCTCGCCGCTCAAGGGCGTGGCAATGACTTTGTTCGGCCTGATGTGCGGCGTGGTGGGCACGGACGTGAACACCGGCACCATCCGCTTCTCCTTCGGTCTGCTGGACCTGTCCGACGGCCTGGAACTGGTGGCGATTTCGATGGGCCTGTTCGGCGTGGCCGACTTCCTGATGAGCGTCAACCGCATGACCATCATCGGCAGCGGCGCCAAGCTGCGCCTGCGCGACATGCGGCCCAGCAAGCAGGAACTCAAGACTGCTTTCTGGCCCATGGTTCGCGGCACGGCGGTGGGCACGCTGTTCGGCGCCATGCCCGGCACCGGTCCCACGATCACCACTTTCGTGGCCTATGCGCTGGAGCGCAAGATCTCCAAGACGCCCGAGAAATTCGGCACCGGCATGATCGCCGGCGTGGCGTCGCCCGAAGCTTCTTCGCACTCCAAGACGCAGGTCGACTTCATCCCCACGATGAGCCTGGGCATTCCCGGCGACGCGGTGATGGCGCTGATCCTGGGCGCGCTGCTGATCCAGGGCATCCAGCCCGGCCCGCAGCTGATCACCGAGCATCCGGACATCTTCTGGGGCCTGATCGCCAGCTTCTGGGTGGGTAATGTGCTGCTCATGGTGCTGAACGTGCCGCTGATCGGCGTGTGGGTGAAACTGCTGCAGGTGCCGTACCGCTACCTGTTCCCGTCGGCGCTGTTCTTCATCGCGGTGGGCGTGTTCAGCACGCAGAACAGCCTCTTCCAGATTTGGGAAGTGCTGGCGTTCGGTGTGATCGGCGCGATCCTGATGACCCTGGAGTTTTCCGTCGCGCCCATCCTGCTCGGGTTCGTGCTGGGGCCGATGGTCGAAGAGAACTTCCGCCGCGCGCTGTTGCTGTCCCGCGGCGATCTGGCGGTATTCGTGGAACGGCCGATCAGCGCCTGGTTCATTGGCGCAAGCGCCTTGCTGATCTTCCTGCAAGTGTGGGCATTCCTGCGCCGCAACAAGAACAAGGACAAGAGCAAGCCCGAGGTGCCGCAAGCGGCCTGAGCGTGGCTGCCCTCAGTCTGAACACGGCCCGGCAATCTGCCGGGCCGTTTGATTTGTGGGGCGGCATCCCTCATGCTTGAGGCTTCCCGAGCCTGCACTCAGAGCCATCATGCACATACTCTTTGCCTGCCCCCACCACGATCCCGCCGCCTGGGTTCCGCTACTGGAAACCGCCATGCCCGGCTGTCGCATCTCCGTGTGGAACCCTGACGGCCCGCCCTCGGGCGCGGAAGCCGCCCTGGTCTGGCGTCCGCCGGCAGAGCTCTTCGCGCACGAGACCGGCCTGAAGACGCTGTTCAATCTGGGCGCCGGCGTCGATGCCTTGCTGAAGATGCCCGAGATCCCGCCGCATGTGCGCATCGTCCGCCTGGAGGACGCGGGCATGTCGGTGCAGATGGCCGAGTACGCGCTGTACGCGCTGCTGCGCGTCTCGCGCGATTTCGAAGCCTTCGATCACGCGCAGGCGCGCCAGCATTGGGACACTCGCGAAGGCTCGCGCCAGGCGGACTGGCCGGTCGGCGTGCTGGGGCTGGGGCAGGTGGGCGCGCGCGTGGCGCAGATCCTGGCCCAGTTTGGCTATCCCGTGGCCGGCTGGTCGCGTTCGCCGCGCGAGATCTCGGGCGTGGAGTCCTACGCGGGCGAAGCCGCCTTGCCGGCGTTCCTGGCCCGCACGCGCTTCCTGGTGAACGTGCTGCCGCTCACGCCGGACACGATCGGCATCCTCAATCGCGACACGCTGTCGCAGCTTCTGCCGCATGCGCATCTGGTCAACGTGGGCCGCGGCGAACATCTGGTCGAAGACGATCTGGTGCAGATGCTTGAAGAAGGCGAGATCGACGGCGCCACGCTGGACGTCTTCCACACCGAGCCCTTGCCCAAGGACCATGCGTTCTGGCGCGATGCGCGCGTGCACGTCACGCCGCATATCGCGGCGCGCACCTTGCGCGACGAAAGCATCCGGCAGATCGCGGACAAGGTTGCGCAACTGCAGCGCGGCGAATCCATCAGCGGCGTGGTGGACCGCTCGCGCGGCTACTGAGCCGGGGGCAGCGGGGCCTTTTCCAGCCGCTGGTACATGGCGGGCAGGCGCTCCGACAGGAAATCGAGCAGGGCGCGCACGGCGGGCATCATGCCCCGCCGCGACGGATAGATGCAATGCACGATGCCTTCGGGCGACTGCCACTGCGGCAGGACCTGCACCAGCTGGCCGCGCCGCAGCTGTTCGTGCGTGGCGATCGAAGGCAGCAGGGCGATGCCGCGACCGCGCACCGCGGCCTCGGTCAGCACGATGAAGTCGTTGCACGATAGCTGCGGCTTCAATTCCACATGCACCTCTTCGCCCTTGTCGTTGCGCAACGGCCAGCGCACTTCGTTTTGCGGATCGCTGAAACTCAGCGTGGTATGCGTGGCGAGATCCTGCGGCGTATCGGGCGTGCCGTGGCGTTGCAGGTAGCTGGGGCTGGCGACCAGCGTGCCGCGCGCCGTGCCGAAGTGGCGCACGACCAGTTCGGCGTCCGTATCCAGCTTGGTGCGTACGCGCAGGGCCAGGTCCACGCCTTCGCGGATCAGGTCCACGCGGCGGTTGGTCACCAGCAATTGCACCGACACGGCGGGCCAGGCGTCCAGGAACTCGGGCAGCAGCGGCGACAGCACGTCCTGCGCGATGGACACCGGGCAGCTCACGATCACAGGGCCGGTGGGCTCCGCCTGCAACTGCCGCATGGCGTCGTCCGCCGCGCGCGCCGAGGCGGCCATTTCACGGCAATAGTGCAGATAGCGTTCGCCGGCCGAGGTCAGGCGCAAGCGGCGCGTCGTGCGTTGCAAGAGGCGCACGCCCAGGCTTTCCTCCAGGTGCGAGATCCGGCGCGACAAGCGGGATTTCGGGATATCCAGCGCCCTGGCCGCCGCGCTGAAGCCTCCCTGCTCGACCACCTGGGAGAAGTAATAGAGATCGTTGAGATCTTGCATAATTGTTCTATTCCTGGAACGAATAGTTCATCATAACCGTATTTATGTGAACAATTAAGCGGTCTACAGTGACGCCATGCACTCGGGATCTGATCAAAGCCTACGGATCCTGACCGCCCGCAGCGAGCGGGCCCTCACTGGAGAAATTTGCAATGAAGACCCTGGTTATCCTTTCCTCTATTCTCGGCGATCGTTCCAACAGCAAGCAATTGGCCGATCACCTGATCAACCGCGTCAAGGCGTCCAACCCGGCCGCGGCCATCAAGGTCCGTGACCTTGGTGCGCAACCCATCCCGTACTTCGACGGCAACACCGCCGGCGCGCTGTTTACCCCGGCGGATGCCCGCAGCGTGGAACAGCAACGCCTGGTTGAGATGAGCGACACGCTGGTCGCCGAAGTGATGGAGGCCGACCGCATCGTCTTCGCCGTTCCGGTCTACAACTTCAACATGCCCGCGCAGTTCAAGAGCTATCTCGACCATCTGGCGCGCGCCGGCATCACCTTCCGCTATACCGCCGAAGGCGTGCCGGAAGGTCTGGTCAAGGGCAAGCAGGTGTTCGTGCTGACCGCCCGCGGCGGCAAGGCCGAAGGCACGCCCTCGGATACGCTGACGCCTTATCTGCGCCAGATGCTCGCCTTCCTGGGCATGACCGACGTCAACTTCATCGCCGCCGAAGGCATGGCCATGGGCGAAGTGGCCGCGCTGGAAGGCATTGCGCAGGCCAAGCAGCGCATCGATGCGCTGCTGCCCGCCGCGCAACAGGACAGCCTGGCCGCGTAAGCGCGGGCCCCAAAAGCAAAGGCGAGCCTCATGGCTCGCCTTTTTTCTTGCCGCGAGGGCAGGGCTCAGTCGCGCAGGCGCTTGATCAGGCTGGACGTATCCCAGCGGCTGCCGCCCATCTTCTGGACGTCGCCATAGAACTGGTCCACCAGCGCCGTCAGGGGCAGGCGTGCGCCGTTGTGGCGGGCTTCGGCCAGCACCAGGCCCAGATCCTTGCGCATCCAGTCCACCGCGAAACCGAACTCGAACTTGTCGTCGACCATGGTCCCGCCGCGATTTTCCATCTGCCAGCTCTGCGCCGCGCCCTTGCTGATCACGTCCAGCACGAGTTTCATGTCCAGATCGGCCGCCTGGCCGAAAGCGATGGCTTCGGACAACCCCTGCACCACGCCCGCGATGCAGATCTGGTTGACCATCTTGGCCAGTTGGCCAGCTCCCGGAGGGCCAACCAGCGTGACGGCGCGGCCGAAAGACTGTGCCACGGGCTTGATCGCATCGAACACGGCCTGTTCGCCGCCGCACATGATAGTCAGCACGCCATTGACCGCGCCCGCCTGTCCGCCCGATACCGGCGCGTCGATGAAATTCAGGCCCAGGTCCTTGGCTTGCGCGTAGAGCTCGCGCGCCACGTCGGCGGATGCGGTGGTGTGGTCGACGAAGACCGCGCCCGGCGCCATGCCGGCGAAGGCGCCGTCCGGTCCCAGCACCACGCTGCGCAGGTCATCGTCATTGCCCACGCAGGCGAACACGATCTGCGCGCCGGCCACGGCTTCGCGCGGCGTGGCCGCGCTCTTGCCGCCGAACTCGGCGACCCAGGCCTGCGCCTTGGCGGGCGAGCGGTTGTAGACCGTGACCTCGTGTCCCGCGCGCGCCAGATGGCCGGCCATGGGCAGGCCCATCACGCCCAAACCGAGGAAAGTGACTTTCTGGGCTACGACAGCGTCGTAGCTCTTGGTACCGATCGTTGCCATGCAGGGAACTCCGCTTTATGAAGTTAGGGGCATCAGGGGCGCTGGCGCCTGTTAACAGGCCCTAACCTTAACGCAATCAAAAGCCCGCGGCGAGTCCATCGCGCCGGCTGTCGCTGGCGCTGACATATCCGTCGACGGCCGGGTCGCCCAGGCGCCAGATGAATTGCCCCGATCCGAAATCCATGTAGGGATCCGCCAGGCTTTCGAGCACGTGGCCGCGGGCGCGCAGTCCCTCGGCGACCGCCGGTGCCAGGCCGGCCTCCACGTCCAATGACAGTCCGTGGTTCCATTTCCAGCGAGGCGCGTCGCAGGCGGCTTGCGGCTGCTGCCCATAGTCCAGCATCCGCACCAGCGCCTGCACCTGCCCCTGGGGCTGCATATTGCCTCCCATGACCCCGAAACTCATGACGGGGGCGCCATTGCGCATCAGGAAACCGGGGATGATGGTGTGGAAAGGGCGCTTGCCGCCGGCCACCGCATTGGGGTGGCCGGGATCGGTACTGAAGCAATGACCGCGGTTCTGCAGGCTGACGCCGGTGCCTGGCACCACCACGCCGGAACCAAAACCCATGTAGTTCGACTGGATGAAGCTGACCATCATGCCGCACTTGTCGGCCGCGGTCAGGTAGACGGTGCCGCCGCGCGGCGCATGGCCGCTGGCAGGGGCCTGTGCGGCGTTGGGGTCGATCAGGCGCGCACGCTGCGCCAGATAGTCCGCGGCCAGCATCTGTTCGGGCGTGACGCGCATGTGGCGGGCATCGGCCACGTGATCGTAGACGTCGGCGAAGGCCAGTTTCATCGCCTCGATCAGCAGGTGCTGCGTCTCTGGATGATCTACCGGGCGGGCCGCCACGTCGAAGTTTTGCAGGATGCCCAGGGCGATCAGGGCGGCGATGCCCTGGCCATTGGGTGGAATCTGATGCAGTGTGTGGCCGCGATACGCCTGGCTGATCGGCGTGACCCATTGCGGCGCGTAATCGCGCAGATCGGCCAGCGTCAGGGCGGCGTCGTGGGCCTGGGCATGCGCCACCAGCTTGTGGGCGGTTTCGCCTTCGTAGAAGTCCCGGCCGCCGCTGGCCGCGATGCGCTTGAGGGTGGAGGCCGCGCCCTGCAGCACGAAGTGCTCACCGACCTGCGGCGCGCGCCCGCGCGGCAGGAAATGCTCGGCGAAGCCCGGCTGCGGCTGCAGGACATCGGCTTGCGCCGCCCATTTCTCTTGCACGACGGGCGACACGGCAAAGCCGCGCTCGGCGTACTCGATGGCGGGCGCCAGCACGTCGGCAAAGGCCAGGCGGCCCAGTTTTTCATGCAGGGCGGCCCAGCCGGCCACGCAGCCCGGCACCGTCACGCTGTCCCAGCCCCGGGCCGGGATGGCGCCCTGATGCTTGCGCCGGAAGTAATCCATGTTCCACCCGGCCGGCGCCGTGCCCGAGGCATTCAGCCCATGCAGTTTGGAGCCGTCCCAGACGATGGCGAAACAGTCCGATCCCAGCCCGTTGCTGACCGGCTCCGTCAGGGCCAGCGTGGCGGCCGCGGCGATCGCCGCGTCGACGGCATTGCCGCCTTGCGCCAGGATCCGCAGGCCCGCCTGCGCGGCCAGCGGCTGCGAGGTGGCGACCACGTTGCGCGCGAACACCGGGCGCCGGATGGTGGGATAGGGGTTGTTCCAGTTGAAATTCATCTCGAATCGTCGCGTGGGGTAAACCCCTAGCTTAACGTACGCGAACTGCGTTTGAACATACTCCGTATTGAGTGGTATCGATCCGTAGCGTTTGTCGGACTGAATTCCGCGCGCACAAAGAAAAACCCCCGGGCGGAACCCGGGGGTTTTCAGGGCGAGACTGCCGCTGAGCGGCAGGCTGCGCTTTACTCTTCTTCGACGAAGGTCTCTTCGCGCTTCTTGCGGATCGCAGGCAGCGCCACCAGGATCACCAGGAAGACGGCGATGGCCAGCAGCGAGGCCGACAGCGGACGCGTCACGAAGGTCGTGAAGTCGCCGCGCGACAGCAGCAGGGCGCGACGGAAGTTCTCTTCCATCATGGGGCCCAGCACCAAGCCCAGCAGCAGCGGTGCGCCTTCGCACTTCAGCTTGGACCAGACGTAGCCGATGATGCCGAAGATGGCGGTGGTGAAGATGTCGAACGTGTTGTAGTTCAACGAGTACACCCCGATCGTGCAGAACACCAGAATCGCCGGGAACAGGATGCGGTAGGGCACCTTCAGCAGCTTGACCCACAGGCCGATCAGCGGCAGGTTCAGCACCACCAGCATCAGGTTGCCGATCCACATCGAGGCGATCAGGCCCCAGAACAGCTCCGGGTGGCTCGTCATGACTTGCGGGCCGGGCTGGATGTTGTGGATGGTCATCGCGCCGACCATCAGCGCCATCACGGCGTTGCCCGGGATACCCAGGGTCAGCAGCGGGATGAACGAGGTCTGGGCCGCAGCGTTGTTCGCCGATTCCGGGCCAGCCAGGCCGGCCGGGTGGCCCTTGCCGAAGCGTTCCGGGTTCTTCGAGATCTTCTTTTCCAGCGTGTAGGACGCAAACGACGACAGCACGGCGCCACCGCCCGGCAGGATGCCCAGGGCCGAACCCAGGGCCGTGCCGCGCAGCACGGCGGGAGCGGCTTCCTTGAATTCCTGCTTGTTGGGATACAGCGAGCCGATCTTGTCGGTGATGTCGACGCGATTTTCCTTCTGCTCGAGGTTGGTCATGATTTCGGCGAAGCCGAACACGCCCATGGCCACGATGGCGAAGTCGATGCCGTCCTGCAGCTCGGGGATGCCGAAGTCGAAGCGGGCAACGCCCGAGTTCACATCGGTGCCGACCATGCCCAGCAGCAGGCCCAGCAGGATCATCGCGATAGCCTTGGGCAGCGAACCCGAAGCCAGCACCACGGCGCCGACCAGGCCCAGGCACATCAGCGAGAAGTACTCGGCGGGGCCGAACTTGAACGCGACTTCAGCCAGCGGGGGCGCGAAGGCGGCCAGCAGCAGCGTGGCCACGCAGCCTGCGAAGAACGAACCCAGCGCGGCGATCGCCAGCGCGGCGCCAGCACGGCCGTTGCGGGCCATCTGGTGACCGTCCAGCACGGTCACCACCGCGGACGTTTCCCCTGGCAAAGCCACAAGAATTGCCGTCGTGGAGCCGCCGTATTGGGCGCCGTAGTAGATGCCTGCGAGCATGATCAGGCCGGCTACCGGGGGCAGCACGTACGTGATCGGCAGCAGCATGGCGATGGTCGGGACGGGGCCGATGCCCGGCAGCACGCCGATCAGCGTGCCCAGAATGCAGCCCAGCAGTGCGTAAAGCAGGTTCTCGGGCGTAAACGCCACCGAGAAGCCCAACATCAGGTTGTCAAACAATTCCATGACCGGGTGCTCCTTAGTTCATGCCCAGAAACGACGGCCACAGCGGGAAAATCAGCCCCAGCCCCTTGACGAATGCCAGATACGAGAACAGCACCAGGAAGATGCCGTTGGCGACGGCGACCTTCAGGCTGAACTCGTGGCTGGCCAGGCTGCTGACGACAACCAGGACGAATACCGAGATGTAGATGCCCAGCAGCTTGAGGATGAAGCCGTAGAGCACGACCGATCCGACCACCAGGAACACGATGCGCCAGTCGAACTTGTCGACGTGGGTGTCGTGCGCCTTCTTGGACATCGAGCCAAGCAGCACGATGGCGCCCAGCAATGCCAGAACAATGCCTAGCCAGAAAGGAAAATACCCTGGGCCCATTCGGGCGGCAGTACCCATTTGGTAGCTGCTGGCCTGCCAGGCGAATCCCAGTCCTAGGGCGATGAACATCACCCCCGACCAGAAGTCCTGTCGATTGCGTAGCTGCATGATTGGTTGGCTCCTGTTTACAGCATGTAGATAAAAAAGGTCTGTGGCCACTCCCGCCGACAGGCGAGTGACAGGCACAAAAAAGGCACTTCGGGGTGCCGTTTGTTCTTATGAAAGGTAAGGCTGGGATTCTTGAAAGGGCGAATGGTAATGGACGCCCGCCACGCTGCAAACCCTGTAAGGTCGGTGAAAGGCTGGGGTTTTCCCTAAAATTCGGGAACTCCCGACCCCGAGTTGTAACGGGTCAGGAAGTTTGAGGGCTTTTTGAAAGCTAAGTGAAAGTTTATAGAAAGAAAGGCGAAAGCAGGATCGGCCGGATGCGTGGCTTTCGTATGAGTGAGGGATAAATCCTACTGAATATTGCCGGGTTTCTCACCTTGCGTGAAGAGACCCCGTTCAACTCAGGATGGTTTACGATAGCGCCCATGCTGCAAGATCTAGACCAACTCGCCGCCCGTATCGGGCAACTGGTGCAACGCACCCGCCAACTCCACGCAGAGCGTGACGCGTTGCGCCAACGCCTGAACGACACTGAAGCCGAGCAGCGTGTGCTCAAGCAGCGCGCCGCCGAGCGCGAGGCCGAAATCGTCACGCTGCAGAGCAAGCTTCAGGACAACGACGGGGCGGTCACCGCCATGCTCGAGCAAGCCCAGCAGGCTGAAGCCTCGCTGCGTGAGCAACTGGCTCGCGAAACTTCCGAGCGCCAATCGCTCGAATCGCGTTTCTCCGCCAGGGAAACCGAACTGCAGGGCAATCTGCAGACCCGCGACACCGAATTACAGCGCTTGCGCGTGGCTGCCGCATCGGCCCGCGAGCGTATTGACGTCGTGCTGGCCCGTCTGCCGGGCGCACCGTCTGGAGAGCAACACTGATGGAACGCGTAGATGTCACCATACTGGGGCGCGACTATTCCCTGGCATGTTCCGCCGAAGAGAAGCCGACGCTGCTGGCCGCCGTGCGTCACGTGGACCAACTGATGCTGCGCATCCAGGGCACGGGCAAGGTCTCCAGCAACGAACGCATCGCCGTGATGGCCGCGCTGCAAGTCGCGGGCGAACTGCTCGCCATGAAAGCGCCCGACGGTCCTCTGGGCGGTTTGGCGGTCGGCGACTTCAAGCGTAGAATCGAGGACATGAACGCAGTACTCGATGACGCCTTGTCGGGTCAGGAAAAACTGCTCTAACCGTTCATAAAGCAGTATTCAAGTATTTTCAGTTTGTCCCTGCCGTGTTCGTGACTAGGCCATACATTCTCTGAACCTATGTCTTTTGGCATATTGGTTGCGGGAGTGCAGAGCTGGAGTGATCGTCTCCCGTAGACGAACCCGACGCTCTTCGGAACGCGACCACCTTGAACCTCAGGGTTCGAGATGCCGGCCTTGACGGCACAGGCGGGGCATCTATCCCAGCGGGCCTGCCATAAGAGCAGGTCCGCCCCGGGCGCCTCACCACTCCCTCTTCGTCCTCCCTCCTAGGACCAGTCCATGTTCAAACACCCAGTTTTCTCGCTGACCAAACTCGGCGCGGCGTGCGCAACCGTGGCCGCTCTGAGCGCCGCGCCGCTCGCGCATGCGCAGACCCAGGCGCCCGCCGCCGCTACCGAAGCGGCAGCCAGTCGTGCGCCGGAATTGACCCTGCAGGCCATGGCGTCTTCCGAGGTCAAGCAGGACACTGTGCGCATTTCCTTGTCCGCCGAAGTCGAGGCGCCCGACCAACCTGCCGCGGGCAAGAAGCTGAGCGCCGCTCTGGACGACGTGGTCAAGCGCGCGCGCGACGTCAAGGGCGTGGAAGTGCGCACCGGCGGCTACAACGTTTGGCCGAACACTTCCAGCAAAGGCAAGATCGGTTCCTGGCGCGGCCAGGGCGAAGTGATCCTCGAATCCAAGGACTTCGAAGCCGCCGCCGCATTGGCCTCCAAGCTGTCCGACAAGACAGCCATTTCCAACATCAGCTTCCTGCTGTCGCGCGAGGTGCGCGAAGCTGAAGAGCGCAAGCTGCTGAAGGAAGCCGCGCAAGCCTTCAAGGACCGCGCGTTGGCCGCGGCCAACGCCTTCGGTTTCTCGGGCTACCGCCTGTCCAAGCTGGAACTGGGCGGTTCCGGCGGTCCGGTACCGATGCCGCGCATGATGGGCGCCGCGGCCATGTCCAAGGATGCCTCGGGCGGCTATAGCCCGGACGTGCCGCTGGAAGCGGGCAACGTCACGGTTAGCATCGCAGTCAACGGGACGATCGTTTTGCAGTAAGGCTGAACATGATGGCGCCCAGGGCGACCATCGGCACGGACAGCCACTGTCCCATGCTCAAACCGCCCGCGAGCAGGCCCAGGAAGTTGTCCGGCTCGCGGGTGAATTCCACCAGGAAGCGGAACGTTCCGTAGCCCATCAGGAAGAGCCCGCTCACCTGTCCCAGCGGGCGCGGCTTGCTCGAAAACCACCACAGCAGCGCAAACAGCACGATGCCTTCCAGGCCCAGTTCATAGAGCTGCGAAGGGTGGCGCGCCAGGCCGTCGCCGCTGCCAGGAAACACCATGGCCCACGGCACATCGGTGGGCCGGCCCCAGAGCTCGCCATTGATGAAGTTGCCCAGGCGGCCGAAGCCCAGCCCCAACGGAATCAGCGGTGCAATGAAATCGCTGACCGCAAAGAACGGCAGCTTCTTCTTGCGCGCGAACAGCAGCATCACCACGATCACGCCGATCAAGCCGCCATGGAACGACATGCCGCCCTGCCACAGGTACGCCACTTCCAGCGGATGGGACAGGTAATACGAAGGCTTGTAGAACAGTACATAGCCTAGCCGTCCGCCCACCACCACGCCCAGCACGCTATAGAAGATCAGGTCTTCCAGGTCCTTCACGTTCAGCGATGTGGTGTGGCCGCTGGTGATGCGCCGGCGTCCCAGCAGGTACACCAGGGCAAAGCCCACCAGGTACATCAGTCCGTACCAGTGGATGGCTAGCGGCCCGATCTGCAGGGCGACGGGATCAAATTGGGGATATTGCAGCATGTTCTGCCCGACACAATAAAGTTGAATGATAATAACCGGCGAACATTGAAGATTCGCGCGCAAGCGAGCCAGTTCCCCCGGGGCGGTCGCCATGTCCGAGCCCCGTCGGCCGACAGGAGACAGACCATGCCGCACAACGAACGTTCCCGCCATATCACCCACGGTGTCGCGCGCGCACCCAATCGCGCCATGTACTACGCGCTGGGCTATCAAGAGTCCGATTTCGAAAATCCCATGATCGGCGTGGCCAATGGCCATTCGACCATCACGCCTTGCAATAGCGGCCTGCAGCGCCTGGCCGATGCCGCCATCGGCGCTATTCGCGCATCGCGCGCCAATCCCCAGGTGTTCGGCACGCCCACCATTTCCGACGGCATGTCCATGGGCACCGAGGGCATGAAGTACTCGCTGGTGTCCCGCGAAGTCATCGCCGACTGCATCGAGACCGCTGCGCAAGGGCAGTGGATGGACGGCGTGGTGGTGATCGGCGGCTGCGACAAGAACATGCCCGGCGGGATGATCGCGCTGGCGCGCACCAACGTGCCCGGCATCTATGTCTATGGCGGCACCATCAAGCCCGGCCATTACAAGGGCAACGATCTCACCATCGTCTCCGTCTTCGAGGCGGTGGGCGAATACACCATGGGCCGCATGCCCGAAGAAGACTTCAAGCAAATAGAGAAATGCGCGATTCCGGGATCGGGGTCCTGTGGCGGCATGTACACCGCCAACACCATGAGCTCCGCGTTCGAAGCCATGGGCATGAGCCTGCCGTACTCCAGCACCATGGCCAACGAGGACGAGGAAAAGGTCGCTTCCGCGGCGGAGTCGGCTCGGGTGCTGGTCGAGGCGGTCAGGAAAGGGCTGCGCCCGCGCGACATCATCACGCGCGAGTCCATCGAAAATGCGGTGTCCGTCATCATGGCCACGGGCGGCTCCACCAATGCCGTGCTGCACTTCCTGGCAATTGCGCATGCCGCGGAAGTGCCCTGGACCATCGACGACTTTGAACGCATCCGCAAGCGCGTGCCGGTGCTGTGCGACCTGAAACCGTCCGGCAAATACGTCGCCACCGATCTGCATCGCGCCGGCGGCATTCCGCAGGTCATGAAGCTGCTGCTCAATGCGGGCTTGCTGCATGCGGACTGCATCACCATCACCGGCAAGACCATCGCCGAGACCTTGGCCGGCGTGCCCGATGCGCCCAGGGCGGACCAGGACGTCATCATGCCGCTGGACCGCGCGCTCTATCCGCAGGGGCATCTGGCCATCTTGAAGGGCAATCTCTCGCCTGAAGGCTGTGTCGCCAAGATCACCGGCCTGAAGAATCCCGTCATCACGGGCCCGGCGCGCGTCTTCGATTCCGAGGATGACGCCATGACCGCCATCATGGCGCGCGAGATCCGTGATGGCGATGTGGTGGTCATCCGTTACGAAGGCCCGAAGGGCGGTCCCGGCATGCGCGAAATGCTCGCGCCTACCTCCGCGCTGGTCGGCCAGGGGCTGGGCGAAACCGTGGGGCTGATCACCGACGGGCGCTTTTCCGGCGGCACCTGGGGCATGGTCGTGGGCCACGTTGCGCCGGAAGCCTTCGTGGGCGGTCCCATCGCGCTGATCCGCGAGGGCGATTCGGTTACCATCGATGCCCACAAGCTGCTGTTGCAGCTCAATATCAGCGACGAAGAAATGGCGGCTCGTCGCCAGGCCTGGGTGCAGCCCCGGCCGCGTTACACACGCGGTGTGCTTGCCAAATTCGGCAAGCTCGCCAGCACCGCGAGCCGTGGGGCAGTTACCGATGCATTTGAAGAGTAGTCTGTTGTTGGCCGCCGCCTGCGTGCTGGGCGCGGGGGCGGCGCAAGCGCAAACCACCGGCTTGGATCTGGCCAAGAACAAGGCCTGTATGGCCTGCCACCAGGTCGAAGCCAAACGCGTGGGGCCGCCGCTCAAGAGCGTGGCCGAACGCTATGCGGGCCAGGGCGACGCCATGGTCGACTACCTGGCAGGCAAGATCCGCGGCGGCGGCCGTGGCGCCTGGGGCGCCGTGCCCATGCCCGCGCAAACCCAGGTCAGCCCGGACGACGCCCGCGCGCTCGCCGAATGGATCTTGTCGCTGGCTCCGCCCAAGCAGTAGTCTTATTCTCTCGCGTCCCGCGCGTAAGCTGGGGCGCTTGGCCGCAGTCCGCGGCCGCCTATCAGGAAGGAATCGTCATGGCAGAACAACCCTCCCCGGGCAATGAAGTCGCCGTGCTCGGCGGCGGCTGCTTCTGGTGCGTCGAAGCGGTGTTCACCGAGCTGCGTGGTGTCAAGAGCGTGCTGCCCGGTTACAGCGGCGGCCATGTGGACAACCCCAGCTACGAGCAGGTCTGCGGGAAGGCCACGGGCCACATCGAAGTGGCCCGCGTCGAGTTCGACCCCGCCGAATTGTCTTACAGCGATTTGCTGCGCGTGTTCTTCGCGACCCACGACCCCACCACCCCGGGCCGCCAGGGCAACGACGTCGGCCCGCAATACGAGTCCGCCATCTTCTGGCAGAACGAAACGCAGCGCGAGCAGGCGCAAGCGGTCATTGCGGAGGTCGAAGCCCAGAAAATCTACGATGCGCCTATCGTGACGCACGTGTTGCCGCCCGCCACCTTCTGGCAAGCCGAGGACTATCACAGCAACTACTTCGCCCTGCATCCCGAGCAAGGCTACTGCCAGTTCGTGATCGCGCCCAAGGTCGCCAAGTTCCGCAAGCAGTTCCAGGACCGGCTGCAGAAGTAGCAGGCGAAAAAAAACCTCACCAAAGGTGAGGTTTCAAAGCCAGCGCCGATGCCTGGGCACCGGGCGCTGGCGGGGGAAGTCTTTACTCGACGGTCTTAACCACGCCGCGGCGCATCTGGTCCAGTTCGATCGATTCGAACAGGGCCTTGAAATTGCCTTCGCCGAAGCCGTCGTTGCCCTTGCGCTGAATGATCTCGAAGAAGATCGGGCCGATCTGGTTTTCGGTGAAGATCTGCAGCAGCAGGCCGCCGCCGGGGGCGCCATCCAGCAGGATGCGGTTCTTCTGCAGGCGCGCCACGTCCTCGCCGTGATTCGGCAGGCGGCGATCCAGCAGTTCATAGTAGGTTTCCGGCGTATCCAGGAACACCACGCCGTTCTGGCGCAGCGCTTCGATGGTGCTGTAGATGTCTTCCGTGGCCATGGCGATGTGCTGGATGCCCTCGCCGCGGTACAGGTCCAGGTATTCCTGGATCTGGCCCTTCTCTTCCGTGCCTTCCTCATTGATAGGAATGCGGATGTTGCCGCAAGGCGAGGTCATGGCCTTGGACTTCACGCCCGTCACTTTGCCCTCGATGTCGAAGTAGCGCACTTCGCGGAAATTAAAGAGGCGTTCGTAGAATTCGGCCCACTCGGCCATGCGGCCCTTGTGCACGTTGTGCGTCAGGTGGTCCACCAGCGTCAGACCGGCGCCGCGGTGATGCAGATCGGCCTGGGCGTTCTGCGGATCCACGGGCACGAAGTCCACGTCATAGATGCTGATGTCGCCGATGCCGCCGTGGCCGTCCTTGCCGCTCCAGCGATCCACCAGATAAATCAGCGAATCGCCGATGCCCTTGATCGCCGGGATGTTCAGCTCCATCGGGCCGCTATGCGAGTCGAAACCCCATGCGCCCAGCTCCAGCGCGCGCTTGTAGGCGGCATTGGCGTCCTGCACACGGAAGCCGATCGCACAGATCGACGGGCCGTGCAGGCGGGCGAAACGTTGGGCAAAGGAATCCGGTTCGGCGTTGATCAGGAAGTTCACGCCGCCCTGACGGTAAAGCGTCACGTCCTTGTGGCGGTGCTTGGCGATGGCCTTGAAGCCCAGCAGTTCGAACACCTTGCGCAGCGCGGCGGGGTCCGGCGCGGCATATTCAATGAACTCGAACCCGGCGGTACCCATCGGGTTGTCCCAGGGTTGGAAAGCGCTGCTCATAAGTCTGCTCCCTTGCATCGTTTTTAAGGACGACTTGTTCTTCAAGTCTAGACGGAGATTGTAGGAAGGAACGACGGGCAGACAATTGCAAACATGTCGCGAAAGCCGCTAGGTTGAGCAATAATATTGCTGTACAGAAAACATTTAGGGCTGAAAATGTCTGACATTGAGCTAGATAGGACAGATATACGGATTTTGGCTGAGCTGCAGCGAGATGGCCGCCTGAGCAACCAGGAACTGGCCGACCGGGTGTCGCTTTCTCCCAGTCCCTGCCTGCGCCGGGTTCGCCGGCTCGAAGAGAAGGGGTTCATCAAGAAGTACGTCGCGTTGATCGACGCGGGGAAGGTCGGCCTCGGCCTGCTCGCCTACGTGAATATCCGCCTGAACAAGCACAGCGGCTCCAGTCATGCCCCAATGAGCGATTTCGCACGCGACGTGCAACTCTGGCCGGAGGTGGTCGAGTGCTACGCCATGTCTGGTGACATGGACTACCTGCTGCGCATACAGGTCGCCGACCTGGCGCATTTCTCCCGGTTCGCCATGGACACGCTGATGCGGCATCCCGCCGTGGTCGACATGCGCTCATTCTTCGCGCTTCAGCAGATCAAGGAAACCACGGAGCTTAGGCTGTAGCTGCCGCGCCTTACTGCCCTCTATATATAGGCGCGGGTGGCTGGATCGTTTCAGATGCTTTAGTACGTCCCCTAAAAACTTCATCTTCTTGAAAAAAGGGTGCCCCCTCCGCAGCATAGGAAAAATTCCGTGCTATAGTCTCGCTCCTTCGCGATTCGGCAGTTTTGAAGCGCGAAGCCAAGCAAGCACACAGGCCAGCATGGGTAACCAAGCCGACCTGCCGCCAGGCGATCAGAAATGGAAGCTCAGCGGTTATTGCAAGAATTGCGGCAAATCAGGCAGAAGCCAGTTGCACAATTCGCAAAAATCGTGCTATAGTTTTGGGCTTGGCTGGTTATGTTGTTTAAGGGTTTTCCCTTGCTTTCCAGCCACCCGGTGCGGTGACCGATCCCTGGATTCCGGGGCCAAGGCTGAGGCGAAAGTCGAGCTGAGGGGTTGCAAGATAGGGTGCAAATTAGGCAAAAGCCAGTTGCGCAATCTGCAAAAATCGTGTTATAGTCTTGGGCTTGGCAGTTGCCGAAAACTTAGGGTTAACCCTGATATTTCGATAGCTGCTAAAGAGAGGCGGACCTGAAGAGGTTGCAGGCAAGAAAGCGTAACGATGGATGTGCCGCTGACTTGACAAGCGATAAAAACTTCTTCATAATCTCGTTTCTCTGCTGCAAACAACGCGGCGCCAGCGAAAGCGGCGAAGCGAGCAGGCAGTAAGTAGTACCGAATTTAGCAGTGCCGCTCTTTAACAATTAAACAACCGATAAGTGTGGGCGCTTGATGCGAGTGCAGTGTGACTGGGTTTTAAGCCCCGGCCACAAGCACAATGAAATCAAGTGCTCACTAGAAGTGAAGTACCTTAGACGTCAAGTTTAAGAGCATACCTCACTTCCTTTGAGTAGCGACGTATGACCTGGTTTGGATTTATTCAGACCAAGAATACGAAACAAATACAGAGATTAAACTGAAGAGTTTGATCCTGGCTCAGATTGAACGCTAGCGGGAT
>NZ_JCBAMT010000026.1:0-72362 GCF_059760445.1 Achromobacter sp. D7-1
GCCATGGGCGGGGCAACGATTGCGGTCCGGAGCCTTCGCTCCGGACTGCCCCATCGTCATCCTCGTCCTCGCCTTCGGCGACTCCTACGGATTCCCTCGGGCTTATCGACGCCCCGCGCGCCCCAGGCCCCCGACGCGCCAGACTCCACTTTTGAAACTTCACGTCAACTGGGTCGGGCTGGTCTTCGTAGGGTTCTCGCCGACGGTGGGGATGGGCGAGGATCTTGCGGTGCCCGCCCCAAGAAGCCGCCCGGGCGGCCTCTTGGGGCTTACGCGACGTCTTGCGGTTGGTGATGGCGCTGCGCGCTGGCGAATGTTGGCCTGGTGGTTGACGGCGGCTAGCTGGCTCGGCCAGCTAGTTCGGCCTCGATCTGCGTGACTGCGTCGGTGAGGTAGCCGGCAACCAAAGTGCTGCGATTTTGGTCCAGGCGGGCTGCGATCGCAGTGACGCTGATCGCGCCGACGGGGGCGCCATCCGGTTGGCGTATCGGGACGGCCACCGTTCTGACGCCGGGGATCTCGAGCGCGTCCTTGATGACGTATCCGCGTGCGCGCGCTTCAGCCAGATCGCGCTGCAGTTCCTCGGGGCTGTAGCGCGGGAACCGTTCTTTACTGCGGGCGTCATTGATATCGCAGATTCTTTGCGCTTCGGACTCGGACAAGGCGGACAGGATCGCCAGGCTGCCGCCGCCCACCGTAAGCGGTCGGCGGCGGCCGACATCCAGGATCAGGGCCTTGATCGGAAAGCTTCCCTCGGCTCGATCCATGCAGACGCCGTCGAACTTGGAGCGCTCGATGAGAAAGACCGTATCGCCGGTCTGTTCCGCCAACACTCTCAAGTACGGATGGCATACGTCTCGAACGGCCATTCGCGGCGCGGCGGCAAGGCCCATTTCGTACATGGCGGCGCCAAGAAAATAGCGCTTGCTGGCGGCGTCCTGCCGCAGCATTCCTTCACTGAGCAAGCCTTGCAAGATGCGATGGACAGTGGGCTTCTCGATCTCACTCATTCTGTGCAGGTCGGTCAGTCGCAATCCCGTCCGGTTGTGCGTCGTGATCAGGCGCAGCAGCGCCATGGCGCGCCGAAGGGCCTGCGTGCCTGTGGCCGACTCGCGATCAGAAGGGGGCGGTTTTGGCATTTTCAATATATGGACCAAATTCCAAAGGCCAAGCATACCCAATCCACGAGGTACTGCGTAGAGTCTGCTCGTCCGCTCGTTAATGATGAGTCCAATATATGGAAAATAGAATTTCTAGGCAGACGGCCTTGCAAGGGCTGCGCGTCCTGGACTTCTGCACGCATGCGACGCAGTACTGCGGGAAGCTGTTAGCCCAACTCGGAGCAGAAGTGATCCTCGTCGAGCCTCCGGCCGGGTCTGCAACCAGGCGCAACGGGCCGTTCATCGGCGATGAGCCTCACACGGAACGCAGCTTGTCGTACGCGTACCTCAACCAGGGCAAGAAGAGCGTCTGCCTGGACCTCTCCCGGCCAGAAGGCCGTGATCTGGCGCTGCGGCTGGCCCAGACTGCCGACATCATGATTGAGGACCAGGGCGTAGGCGTGCTGGAGCGCTTCGATCTGGGCTATGCAGACCTCTGCGCGGTACGCCCCAGCCTGGTTCTGACCCGCATCAGCCCTTACGGCCTGACAGGGCCGTATGCCACGTATGCCGGCGATGACCTCTCCACCTTGGCGATGGGCGGATTGCTGTATCTGGGCGGCTATCCCGATACGGAACCGCTAGCCGCATACGGGCAGCAAGCCTACCTGGCGGCGGCGCAGTTCGCTGCAGTGGGTTCCTTGATCGCACTGTGGGAATGCGAAACCCATAGTGGCAGCGGACAGTTGGTCGACGTGTCGATACAAGAGTGCGTATCGATGGCCTTGGAGAATGCGGCACAGTTCGTCGACCTCGAGGAGACCGTGCGGCGCCGGAATGGCGGCCAGCAACGCCAGGCGGGAACCGGCGTATTTTCGTGCCGCGACGGCATGGTCTACCTGATGGCGGGCGGAATCGCCGCCAATCGTTTTTGGGCCGCCACGGCCAAATGGCTCATGGATGCCGGCGCTCCCGGCGCTGCCTCGCTGCTGGAGCCGCAGTGGCAGGATCCCGAGTTTCTTGCGAGTGACGGCGCCAAGGAAAAATTCGAGCAAATTTTCCTGCCGTACGCCGCCACCAGAACAAAGGCGGAACTGTACGCGGACGGGCAGCAGAGACGAATTCCCATTTGCCCGGTCAGCACCAGCGCGGACCTCTTGGTCAATCCGCAACTCCGGCATCGGCATTTCTTCCAGATGACGGCACACCCGTACACGGGCGCGTCCTTCGCCGTGCCTGGCGCTCCCTATCGCCTGACTGAAACGCCGTGGCAGCTGGGCGCTCCAGCTCCCCGCCTCGGAGAACACACGGCATCGATCTTGAGTGAACTTGGAATTGAATTCATGGACCAGGAAATCTTGCTGCTTTCGGGGGTCACTGCATGATGAGCGGCAGCAAATCAGCGGGGCCGCTTAGCGGCATCACCATCATCGATTTCACCTGGATAGGCGCGGGCTCCTTCACCACCAAGTTGTTTGCGGATTTCGGCGCCGATGTCATCAAGATCGAGAGCGCCGATCGCCTGGACTCGTTGCGGCAAGCCAAACCATTCAAGGACGGCCTGCCGGGCGTGAATCGCAGCGGCTACTTCGCCGACCGCAACTCCAGCAAGCGCAGCATCACCTTGAACCTCAAGTCTCCAGAGGCCTTGTCGGTGGTGCTGGAGCTGATCAAGGGCGCCGATGTCGTCGCCAACAACTTCACCCCTGGCGCCATGGACCGTTTGGGCCTGGGATACTCCGCGGTACGCGACTGCAACCCATCCATCATTTACCTGGCAATGTCGATGCAGGGCGATGAAGGGCCGCAGGCCAGCTACCTGGGTTACGGCCTGACCATGGGGGCGCTAACCGGCCTGCAGCACTTGTGCGGCCTGCCCGGCCGTCCGCCCGCGGGAACCGGCACCAACTTTCCCGACCATATTCCCAACCCCACACACGCCGCCGTCGCCGTGCTATCGGCATTGCGCCATCGCCGCCGTACAGGCAAAGGACAGTACATCGACCTCGCGCAGATCGAACCCACGATCGCGCTTCTTGGCACCGCGGTCGCCGAATACTCCGCCAATGGCCGGGTCGCGGCTGCACGCGGCAATCTGCACGAGCCGTTTTCTCCGCACGGAGTCTATCCATGCGCGGGAAAAGATCGCTGGATCGCCTTGTCCGCCAAGAACGATCGCCAGTGGCATGGACTACAGACCGCGCTGGGCAACCCCGTCGCGCTGCAAAACGCCGACTACGGGACGCCTGGCCTGCGCCTGCGCCATCGTTCCCAACTGGACCAGGACATCGCCCGCCTGACCAGAGGCGAGGCCGGCCACGCCCTGATGGAACGAGCGCAGGCGCAAGGGGTACATGCCGGACTGGTCCAAGACGCGGCGGACGTTCTACGCAACGACCCCCAACTCGCGCATCGCGGCCATTGGCGCTGGCTGGATCATCTTGAGATGGGCGTGTCCGTCTACAGCGCGCCGCCCATGAAGCTTTCCCGGACGCCTGGTGATGCGAGGTCTCCAGCGCCTTTGCTGGGACAGCACACAGACCAGGTCTTGAAAGAGCGGCTCAGGCTGAGCGACGCCAGGATTGCCGAATTGCGCGGCATCGGAGCGCTGCGATGAATCCGGCACGGAAGGCGCCGGCCTACGCCGCGAATTGCATTGGAAAGCGGCTGCCGTCCAGGCCAGGAACAGAGGATGCATCATGACAGTACATACCCATGTGGACGACGGCGTCGCAACCATCACGCTTGATCGCCCGGAGGCGATGAACGCCATAGACCCCGAGACGCGGGCAGAGCTCCGCACGGCATTGGCAGACATCTCCAACGATGACACGATCCGTGTGGTGATCTTGACCGGGGCTGGCGACAAGGCTTTCAGCACGGGCTCCGATCTGAAGAAGACCATGCCCCCAAAAGAAAGCTTCGCGGAGCTGACTTTCGGCCGCAATCAATCCGACTCCATCATTGCCGCCATGAAAATCGCACAGCCGATCATCTGCGCCATCAACGGCCATGCGATTGGAGGAGGGCTGGAGCTCGCGCTCGCTTGCGACATCCGCATCGCTTCAAGAGACGCCAGCTTCGGATTGTCCGAAGTCCGCATCGGCAGCATACCCAGCGGCGGCGGAACGCAGCGTCTGCCACGGGCCATCGGATTATCCAGCGCAATGCTCCTGCTACTTACCGGTGACCGCATCGACGCCGACGAAGCGCTGAGAATAGGACTGGTCAGTCGTATCGCCCCGGCCGAGGACCTTCTGCCCATGGCTCAGGCCATAGCCCGCCGTATTGCATCGAACGCGCCGCTCGCCGTTCGAGCCGTCAAGCGATTGGTCCGGGAAGGCATGGAAATGCCGCTCGATGGCGCGATCGAACTCGAACGCTACGCCTTCGGCGTGCTGCGGGACACGCAAGACCGCATCGAGGGGCGACGCGCATTTCAAGAGAAGCGGGCGCCGCAATATCGCGGACGCTAAGCCATCACTTGGCCCCATCTGCTTCGAATGCCACGCTCGCCCGTAGCACCCCCCACATATCCACAGACGCCCCGCACAACACCCATATGCCAAAGCAGGCCGCCCGCGCGGCCGTCTTTGGCGTCCCTGCAAGATCTTTTTCTCTCCCCAACCGGGGAGAAGAATGCCAAGAACACCGCCCGCCCCAGCGGCCGGCAAGATTCAAAAGCGGAGCCTGGCGCGGCGGCGCCCTGGGTGGCGCGGGGCGTCGATAAGCCCGAGGGAATCTGAAGGAAAGGCCGCAGGCCTTGACGAAGATGACGATGGGGCAGTCCGGAGCGAAGGCTCCGGACCGCAATCGTTGCCCCGCGCCACCCAGGGCGCCGCCGTGCCAGGCGTCTTAAGAACCCGACCGTCCGCCTGCAATAAAATACGTCCCCATGAACACCCCAGAATCCCAAGCCGACCTCGACCGCCGCTTCGGCAGCCTTTCCCGCCTGTACGGCCCCGAAGCCCCGACCCGCCTGCGTAACGCCCACGTGGCAATAGCAGGCCTGGGCGGCGTAGGTTCCTGGACCGTCGAAGCCCTGGCGCGCTGCGGGGTAGGTGCGCTGACGCTCATCGACCTGGACCATATCGCCGAATCCAACGTCAACCGCCAGATCCACGCGCTGACCGAGACGCTCGGCCAGTCCAAGGTCGATGCCATGGCCGAACGCGTGCTGGCCATCAACCCGGAATGCCGGCTGACCCGGGTAGATGACTTTGTGTCGCCCGAGAACGTCGCCCAGGTCCTGCCCGGCCCTTACTCCGTCATCATCGACTGCACCGACCAGGCCGCGGCCAAGATCGCGATGATCCTGCATGCGCGCGAAATCGGCGTGCCCATGCTGTTATGCGGCGGCGCCGGCGGCAAGACCGATCCGCTAGCCCTGCGCGCCGGCGACCTGTCCGCCGCGGTCAACGACGCCCTGCTGTCCAAGCTGCGCAACAAACTGCGCCGCGAACATGGTTTTCCGCGGGCCTCCGACCAGAATGGCAAAGCCTTGAAGCGCGTGCCGAAGATGGGCATCCACGCCCTGTGGTTCGACCAGCCCGCCATCCTGCCCGACACCTGGACCCGCCCCACCGAAGGCGAGGACGACATGGGCGCCTCGGGCCAGGCCCTGGCGCCGCAAGGCCTGTCCTGCGCCGGTTATGGCTCGGTCGTGACCGTCACGGCCGCCATGGGCATGGCGGCAGCCAACGAAGCCCTGCGCCTGGCCGTCTGAACCGCTGTCCTACAACGCCACGAACACCACGCCGTCCTCGATCCTGACCGGATAAGTGGCAATGTTCTCGCGCAGCGGCGAACAGAGCGCGCGTCCATCGCGCACGTCAAAGCGTCCCTGATGCAGCGGACATTCGATTTCATGCCCCATCAGGAAGCCATCGCACAGCCGCGCATTGCCGTGCGTACAGAGGTTGGCGGTGGCGTAGACCTCGCCGTCCACGCCATACAGCGCGATTTCGCGGCCGCCGGCCTGCACGGCGATGACGTCTTCCTCAGGCACTTCGTCCCGCGCGATGGCCTTGATCCATTGCGTGCTCATAGCTGTCATGTCCTTGGTCAGATGGGATAGATAAGCGAATTCGGCACCAGCTCGCTGTCGAAGATGCACAACCGCGATTCGAACTTGAGCCCGTCCGGGCCGCGCCGAACCACGTCCAGGTAGCGGCCCACGTTGAACACCGTGGTCAGCTGGCTGGGCTTGGTGCGGAACACGGCGTAATTGGCTTCGGACTCGATGCGGTCGCCCTGCACCGACAGCACGCGCGGCGCGCCCACCACGTGGCGCTGGTAGTAGGGATCGTGGAAAATGGTGTCGGTGGCGCCGTAGATGCGGTCCTTCAGCATGCCGCGGCTTTCGAACGCCATGGTTGCCAGCGGATAGCCGCGCTCGTGGTTCTCGCGCGGCAGCACCTTGTACACGCAGTCCTCCAGGAAGAACTCGGGCCACTTCTCCCATTCCTCCGCGTCCAGCGCGGCGGCGTAGTCGTTGTACAGGCAGGTCAGTTGGTAGTAGAGGGAAAAGTCCAGCATCGTCAGGCCTCCATGACCCGCCGCCAATACGCGTACATGCCGCGGATCAGCGTTTCCGTGACCATGTGGTCGGTGTTCTCGGCGGTCTTGCCGCCCAGTTCCGCCACGCTGCGGTGCCAGGGCTTTTGTTCAAAGCCCGATTGCGAGAATTCGATGACCTCGCCATCGTCCGCCGACACGAAGCCCGCCGGGCCGAACAGATTGGCCTGGCGCAGGCGGCGGCGCGTCATCTCGGGCGTGTCCTCGGCGAAGCCGAAATGCGTCCAGACGAAGTCGAAGGCGTCGTGGCCCACCGGCTGGATGTGGCGCGTGGACAGCGAGTTCACCTGCTGCTGGATGATGACGCTGGGGAACAGCGTCATCAGCACGGCGGTGGGGCCGTTCCACCAGGGTTCCGGCACGATGTCCAGGAAGCGGTCGTCGTTCAGCGACATCTGTTCCTTGAAGCTGGACACCCCGCTGGTCACGCTGCCCTTGCCCCCCTGGCCGCGCGTCGAGATCATGGCGGCGTGGCGCAAGTGCTGATCCATCTTCAACTCGGAGCGGTTGTCCGCCCGCCACAGGCCGAAGGTGACGAACCAGGTGTGCAGCAGGCCAGGATGATAAGGATCCTTGATGTTCTCCTGCATCAGCTTCCAGTTGCCCGGGATGCGCTGGCGGCTGTAGCCATGGATCACCAGTTCGCGGCCATCGAAGACGCGGTCGAAGTAATGCAGGATGTCCGGACCCAGATAGTCCTCCAGCGGCTCCACGTCGTGGTCGAACGAGGCGAACACCACGCCGTTGCGGCAGGCCACGGCCAGCTTGGTCAGGCCGTGCTCTTCCGGCTTGAAGTCGGGCGGCATGCCGCCATTGACCTTGCCGTCCTGCTTGACGCCGCGGCGGAACGGCACGCCGATCAGGTTGCCCTGCAGGTCGTAGTTCCACTGGTGGTACGGACAGACGAATTCGCTGCGGTTGCCGGAACGCTCGCGGCAGAACTGCACGCCGCGGTGGGCGCACACGTTCTCCACCACGCGCACCTGGCCGTCGTTGTCGCGCAGCAGGATGACCGAGCGTTCGCCCACGGCCGTGCGCTTGAAATCGCCCGGGTTGGGGATCTCGGCTTCCAGGCCCACATAGCTCCAGTGCGCGCGATAGAAGAACCGCTCCATTTCCCGCTGGTGCAGGGCGGCGTCGGTGTAGACGCCGAAGGGGATGCGGTGGGATCCGTCGGTTTGCCAGCGCGGGGCGAATTCGATCGGTTGCTCGGGGGCATTCATGATCCGCTCCGGCGACAGGGCGCGGCGGCGGGCAGCGTACAGGCACGCATGGCAGTCTCCTTGGTTCGGCGGACCGCGGGGGCGGTCCGGCAGAGCCGGCGCGGCATGGGCGCTGGCGTTTGTTGCATCATCGGGCAGGCTGTGAAATAAATAAATAGAATCTGCATGATGAGATAAATCACCAGAATCAATATTGGTGGAGACAAGCCGATGAACCTGCAAGACGTGGACCTGAACCTGCTGGTGGTCTTCAATGAACTATGGAAGCACGGCCGGGTGTCCGCCGTGGCCGAGAGCCTGGGCATCTCGCAACCCGGCGTCAGCAATGCGCTGGGCCGGCTGCGCAAGCTGCTGGGCGACGAGTTGTTCCTGCGGACCTCGCGCGGCATGGTGCCCACGCCCTATGCGCAGGACCTGGCGCAGCCCATCGCCGCCGCGTTGGAAGCGCTGCACAGCACCCTGAACGCCCGAGCCGCGTTCGACCCGGCGCACAGCGGACGCGCCTTCGTGATCGGCGTGAACGACGTGGGCGAAAGCTACTTCCTGCCGCGGTTGATGCGCGCGCTGGACCGCGCCGCGCCGAATGTCACGGTGCGCACCGTGCGCACCACCTCGATCGACGTGAAGGACGAAATGGAGCGCGGCCGCATCGACTTGGCCATGGGCTTCCTGCCCGACCTGAATAGCGGCTTCTTCCAGCGCCTGCTGTTCCGCCAGCCCTATGTGTGCATCTTCCGCCGCGATCATCCCCTGGCGCGCACCGGCGTATCGGCCCGCCAGTTCCGTGCGGCCGAGCACGTGGCCATCGCGTCGGAAGGCACGGGCCATGGCGTGGTGGATCAGGTGATAGGGCAGGCCGGCATCCGCCGGCGCCTGCGCCTGACGGTGCCGCACTTCATCGCGGTGGGGCCGGTGCTGGCCGCCACCGACATGATCGCCGTGGTGCCGCAACGCTTCGCCGACTGCGCCTGCGGCCCGTTCGGCCTGGCGACCGCGCCCTGTCCGGTGAAGATCCCGGAGTCGGTCATCAATGTGTTCTGGCACGCCCGCAACCACCGCGAGCCGGCCAACCAGTGGCTGCGGCAGGTGGTGGTCGACGAGTTCGCGGACTAAGCCTCGCGCAGCGTGACGGGAAGCCAGCCGCGCAGCGCGTTGGAGAGGCGGATTTCCTCGGCGGCGTGCAGGTCGGCCAGGGTCAGCACGCGTTCCTCCACCTGGCCCGTTTCCAGCAGTTCGGCGCGCTGCACGCCCGGCAGGCAGCCGCTGTCCACGGGCGGCGTGTACCAGTCACCATCCAGGCGCAGATAGACGTTGCTGCGGCTGCCTTCGCAGAGTTCACCGCGTTCGTTCAGATACAGCAGGTCGAAGATGTGAGGATGCGAGGGCAGCCATTCGATGGTCTTGGTGTACCAGGGGCGGTAGGTGGTCTTGTAGCGCAGCAGCGGCTCGGAAGAGCGCAGCGCTTCGGGCGCCAGCATGGCTTCCTGCACGGCCGGCAGGGGTGGCAGCGGCGCGGTCTGGATGTTGCGGCTGCCGTCGCGCGCCACCAGCAGGCGCAGCCGGTACGGCCCGGGGGTGGACAGGCCCAGCGCGGTGATCATGATGTCGGCCTCGACGGCCCGGCCGCCCCAGCCATAGCCCAGGGCCTTGCAGGAGGTTTCCAGGCGCTTGAGGTGGCGCGCCAGCAGCGGCACGCGGCGTTCGGCATCGACCAGGATGGTCTCGATCAGTTCGGGTTGCATGGGAGTCTCCTGGTGTGTAGATGCCGCGGGCGCGCTCTATCCTACTACCGATGTCCGCGCCGGTGGCGCGGGCGCCAGGGCAGGCGGCTTCAGGTCCGCAGGATTCGGGCTTTCCAATGGCATTCCTGCCATTCTTCGGCCGGGTCGGAATCGTGCACGATGCCGCCGCCCACGCTGTAGATCCCATGTCCGGCCTGGTCCAGCACCAAGGTGCGGATCGCGACGTTCAGCGAGAAGTCGCCGTCGGGCGCCAGCCAGCCGATGCTGCCGCAATACAGGCCGCGCGGTGCCGTCTCCATCTGGCGGATGCGGCGCATGGCCGCCACCTTGGGGGCGCCGGTGATGGAGCCGCAGGGAAACAGCGCGCGCAGCACCTCTGCAAGCGTAGCCCGCGGCGCCAGCGCCGATACCGTGGAGGTCATGGTCCAGACCGTGGGGTAGCGCTCCAGCGAGAATAGGGCGTCGACCCGCACCGAGCCCGGCTCGGCCAGCCGGCCCAGGTCGTTGCGCAGCAGGTCCACGATCATCAGGTTTTCGGCGCGGTTCTTTTCGCTGGCGAGCAGCGCCTGGCCCAGTCGTTCGTCCTCGGCCGGATCGGCGTGGCGCGGGGCCGTGCCTTTCATCGGTCGAGTGGTCAGGCGCGGGCCGTCGCGGCGCACGAACAGTTCGGGCGAGAACGACAGCACCGTGCGTTCGCCATCTTCGATGTAGGCGCCGTGCGCCACCGGGTTGCGGGCCGCGATGCGCCGGTACAGCATGGCCGCGTCGCCCTGGAACTGCAGGTCCAGCGGCTGCGTGTAGTTCACCTGATACAGCTCGCCGTCGCCGATCAGGCCGCGGATGGCGTCGATCTGGCGCACGTAGTCCGCCTCGGTCATGCGCGGCGCGGGCAGGCTGATGGCGGCGGGCGCGCTGCCGGGTTCCGGCGCGTCCCAGGGCGCTTCGTCCTGCTTGCGTTCGAACACCAGCGCCGTCAGGCGTGGCTTGCCGTCATCGCGCGGCGGCGTCCAGGGGCCGGCGGGCGGCGCCATGGCGGCCTCGGGAAGCAGCCATTCGCCCAGTTCGTAATCCAGCAAGAGGGCGATCCAGCGGCCCTGCCGCCGCTGCGCCTCGATGGCGGCCAGGGCGGGGGCGACCTCGGCGGCGCAGCGCGCCTCGATCCGCGAGCACAAGCCCTCGAACCGTAGCGCGCGGCCGGCCAGCCGGTCTTCAAAACGACATTGCATGCTTCTTACTGCTGTTGATGTGTCAGGAATTCCTTCAGGACCCGTCCGGTATGGGAATGGTCGCTCAGGGTCATGACGTGTTCGGGCGAGCCTTCGCCCACCAGCTTGCCGCCGCCCGTGCCGCCTTCGGGGCCCAGGTCCAGCAGCCAGTCGGCCTCGGCGATCACGTCCAGGTTGTGCTCGATCACCACCACCGTATTGCCGGCTTCCACCAGCCGGTGCAGCACGTGGATCAGCTTCTCCACGTCGGCCATCGACAGGCCCACGGTGGGCTCGTCCAGCACGTACAGCGTGTGCGGGATGCGCGAGGCGCGGCCGGTCTTGATCAGGCCGTCGGTCAGGCGGGCCTTGGACAGCTCGGTCACCAGCTTGATGCGCTGCGCTTCGCCGCCCGACAGGGTCGGCGAGGGCTGTCCCAGCGTCAGGTAGCCCAGGCCCACGTCCTGCATCAGTTGCAGCGGACGGTGGATCTTGGGATGCGCCGCGAAGTAGCCGATGGCGTCGTCCACTTCCATGGACAGCAGCTCGCCGGCGTTCTTGCCGCGCATCTGGGTGCTGAGCGTGTCGTGGTTGAAGCGCGCGCCGTTGCAGGCGTCGCAAGGCACCTTCACGTCCGGCAGGAAGTTCATCTCGATGGTGCGCATGCCCTGGCCTTCGCAGATCGGGCAGCGGCCGTCGCCGGTGTTGAACGAGAAGCGCGCCGCCGTCCAGCCGCGCATGCGCGCTTCGCGGGTGTCGGCGAACTGCTTGCGCACGTCGTCCCAGAAGCCCACGTAGGTGGCCGGGCAGGAGCGCGGCGTCTTGCCAATGGGCGTCTGGTCCACTTCCAGCACGCGGTCGATGGCTTCCCAACCCTTGATGCTGTCGCAGCCCGCCCAGCCCGGCGACTTGCCTTGCGAGACGGCCTGCATCAGGTTGTCCAGCAGCACTTCGCGCGCCAGCGTGGACTTGCCCGAGCCCGACACGCCGGTCACCACGCTCAGGCGGCCCACTGGAATCTTCGCGTCCACGCTGCGCAGATTGTGCAGGCGGGCGCCCTTGATCTCGATCATGGGCGTGTCGGCCTCGACCGGCCGGCGGCCTTGCAGCGGATGCTGCAAGGGTTTGGCCAGATAGCGGCCGGTGACCGATTCGGGCGCGTCGATCAGATCCTGCGCGCTGCCCTGGGCCACTACGCGGCCGCCGCGGATGCCCGCACCCGGGCCGATGTCGATGATGTGCGAGGCGCGGCGGATGGTGTCGTCGTCGTGTTCCACCACCACCAGCGTATTGCCGTTGCCTTCCAGGCGCGCAAGCGCGTCCAGCAGGATGCGGTTGTCGCGCGGGTGCAGGCCGATGGTGGGCTCGTCCAGCACGTAGCAGACGCCCTGCAGATTGGAGCCCAGCTGCGCGGCCAGGCGGATGCGCTGAGCCTCGCCGCCGGACAGCGTGGGCGCGGCCCGGTCCAGCGCCAGGTAGTTCAGCCCCACTTCTTGCATGAAGTTCAGGCGTCCGCGGATTTCCGTGAGGATGTCGCGGGCGATCTCGCCTTCGCGGCCGCGCGCGACCAACCCCGTGAAGAAGGTATGCGCGTCCGACACCGGCAGCGAGGCCAGTTCGGCGATGGACTTGTCGCGCCAGCGCACGGCGCGGGCCACCCGGTTCAGGCGCTCTCCGTCGCATTGCGTGCAGGCTTTGGCCTCGCCTTCGTACCAGGCGTTCCAGGCGGTTTCCTCGCCGGTCTGCTCTTCGTCGAAGCCTTGCAGCTGCAGGCCCGTGCCGAAGCAGCCGGTGCACCAGCCATGCTTGGAGTTGTACGAGAACAGGCGCGGATCCGGCTCGGGGAAGCTGGTGCCGCAGGACGGGCAGGCGCGCTTGACCGAGAAGTGTTGCTGCTGCAGGTCGCTGTCCAGCGCCTCGTGCAGCTTGTTCACCGGCCAGACCACCGACATGACGCCTTGGCCGTTCTCAAGTGCGCTCTTGACCGCGGCGCGCAGCTCGGCCTCATTGGCGGGGTCCACCACCACGTCTGCTACCGGCAGTTCGATGGTGTGTTCCTTGTAGCGGTCCAGGCGCGGCCAGGGGGCAACGGGAATGAACTCGCCGTCCACGCGCAAGTGCGAGTGGCCCTTGGATCCGGCCCATTTGGCCAGGTCCGTGTAGTAGCCCTTGCGGGCCGTGACCAGCGGCGCCAGCAGGCCGATGTGCACGCCCCTGTGCTCGCGCAGCAGGCGCGCCACGATCTGGTCCGTGTTCTGCGGTTCCACCGCCACGTTGCAGTCGGGGCAGTACTGCGTGCCCAGCTTGACGTACAGCAGGCGCAGGAAGTGGTGGATTTCGGTCATCGTGGCCACGGTGGACTTGCGTCCGCCGCGGCTGGTGCGCTGTTCGATGGCGACCGTGGGCGGGATGCCGAAGATGGCGTCCACGTCCGGCTTGCCGGCCGGCTGCACGATGGCGCGGGCATAGGCGTTGAGCGATTCCAGATAGCGGCGCTGCCCTTCGTTGAACAGGATGTCGAAGGCCAGCGTGGACTTGCCGGAACCGGACACGCCGGTGATGACGGTGAACTTGTCGCGCGGAATCTCCACGCTGACGTTCTTCAGGTTGTGCTCGCGGGCGTTGCGGATCTCGATCGCCATATTGGCTTGGCGGCGTTCGCGCATGAGGGACTGCAGCGGGCGGCCCACGTCCGCGGCGTAGGCTTCGCCCGGCTCGGCGATGCGGGCCGTCAGCCCGGCCTGTTCGACCTCCTGCGCATCGGCGTCGCTGCTCACGACCACGTCGGCCGGCAGGATGCTGACCTCGTAGTCGCGCAGGGCGGCGCCGGTGTGCGACTTGGGGTTGTCCATCAGGTCCTGCGGCGTGCCGGTGCCGATGACCAGGCCGCCGGCGTCGCCGCCTTCGGGGCCCAGGTCGATCAGCCAGTCGGCCGCCCGGATCACGTCGAGGTTGTGCTCGATTACCAGCAAGGTGTGGCCGGCGGCCAGCAGCTTGCGGAAGGCGCGCATCAGCCGCGCCACGTCGTCGAAGTGCAGGCCGGTGGTGGGTTCGTCGAACAGGAACAGGCTGCCCTTCTTGGCGACCTTGGCGGTCGAGATGCCGCTGCGCGCCGCTTCGGCCAGGTGGCCGGCCAGCTTCAGGCGCTGCGCCTCGCCGCCAGACAGGGTGGGCACGGGCTGGCCCAGCCGCACGTATTCCAGGCCCACGTCGGCCAGCGGCGCAAGACCGGTCTGCACGTCGCGCAGGCCCTTGAAGAAGTCCAGCGCCTCGCTGACGGTCATCTCCAGCACT
Source organism: Achromobacter sp. D7-1 (assembly GCF_059760445.1). Lineage (NCBI taxonomy): Bacteria > Pseudomonadati > Pseudomonadota > Betaproteobacteria > Burkholderiales > Alcaligenaceae > Achromobacter > Achromobacter sp. D7-1. Next base: position 14,142 of record NZ_JCBAMT010000026.1, read on the forward strand.
TCGTCGATGGACGCGCTCTTGCCCAGGTGTTCGACGCGCACCTCCAGCACTTCGGGGCGGAAGCGCTTGCCGTCGCAGTCCGGGCAGCGCAGGTACACGTCGGACAGGAACTGCATCTCCACGTGCTCGAAGCCGGTGCCGCCGCAAGTGGGGCAGCGGCCGTCGCCGCCGTTGAAGCTGAAGGTGCCTGCGGTGTAGGCGCGCTCGCGTGCCAGCGGGGCTTGGGCGAACAGCTTGCGGATCGCGTCGAACGCGCCCACGTAGCTGGCGGGGTTGGAGCGGGCCGTCTTGCCGATGGGGGTCTGGTCCACCATGACCACGTCGGCGATCTGCTCCGCGCCCAGCAGGCGGTCGAAGGCGCCGGGCGCTTCCGAGGGCTTGCCTTTCTGCTTCAGCAGGGCGGGGTAGAGCACGTCCTGCACCAGCGTGGACTTGCCCGAACCGGACACGCCGGTCACGCACACCAGGCGGCCCAGCGGCAGTTCGACCGAGACGTTCTTCAGGTTGTGCGCGCTGACGCCTTCCAGCAGCAGGCGCGGCGTGTTCGCCGCCACCGGCATGGGCCGCGGCGCTTCCACGCGCTGGCGGCCGCCCAGGTAGTCGCCTGTCAGCGTGCGCGCCGCGCGCAGCTGGGCCGGCGTGCCGTCGAAGACGATCTGGCCGCCGCGTTCGCCGGGGCCGGGTCCGATGTCGATGATGCGGTCCGCGGCCACCATGACCTGCGGATCGTGCTCGACCACCACCAGCGTGTTGCCGGCGTTGCGCAGGCGGTGCATGACTTCGACGACGCGGTGCATGTCGCGCGGGTGCAGGCCGATGGACGGCTCGTCCAGCACGAACAGCGTGTTCACCAGCGAGGTGCCCAGCGCCGTGGTCAGGTTGATGCGCTGCACTTCGCCGCCCGACAGCGTGCGGCTCTGGCGGTCCAGCGTCAGATAGCCCAGGCCCACGTCGCACAGGAACTTGAGCCGCGCGCGCACTTCGGTCATGAGCAGGTCGGTGGCGGCGTCCAGCGCGCCCGAGAACGACAGCGTGTCGAAGAAGATCCGCACGCGTTCGATGGGCAGCAGCATCACGTCATGGATGGACAGGCCGCCCAGGCCTTCGAGCTGCTCGCGGCTCCAGTTGGCGCCCACGGGCATGAAACGCTTGTAGCGGCCGTCTGCCGGCGGCAGCACGGTGTCGGCTTCTTCCTTGGTGCCCAGGCGCCAGAGCAGCGCATCGGGCTTGAGCCGCGCGCCGTTGCAGGTGGGGCAGGGCGTGTAGCTGCGGTACTTCGACAGCAGCACGCGCACGTGCATCTTGTAGGCCTTGGTTTCCAGCCAGTCGAAAAAGCGCTGCACGCCGTACCACTGGTGCTTCCAGGCGTCGTTGCCGCCCTTCCAGTCGGGCGTGCCGTAGAGCACCCAGCGCTTGTGCTCCTCGCTCATGCTCTTCCATGGCACGCCTAGCGGGATGCCGGCCTTGGGCGCGTACTTTTGCAGTTCGTCCTGGCATTCCTTGTACGACGGCGTGGTCCAGGGCTTGATGGCGCCTTCCAACAGGGTCTTGTTTTCATCCGGGATGACCAGGCCGAAGTCGATGCCGATCACGCGGCCGAAGCCGCGGCAGGCTTCGCACGCGCCCAGGGGCGAGTTGAACGAGAAGCTGCTGGGCAGGGGATCGGTGTATTCGATGTCGCAATCGGCGCAATGCAGGCGGTCGCTGTACTTCCAGATGTGGGCGTTGCCGCCTTCGGCGTCCATGACGTACACGGCCAGGTGGCCGGCGCCCATGCGCAGCGCGGTGTCCAGCGCTTCCATCACGCGTTCGCGCTCGGTGCCGGCGAAGCGGAAGCGGTCCTGGATCACGTGCAGGATGCGGCGCGATTCGGTGCTGCCCTTCGCGGCCTTGGATTTCTTGGCGCCCTTGGCCGGGGCGGCCGCGCGCGGCGCCGCGGTTTCCTCGGCGTGCACGCGGGTGTAGCCCTGTTGCTCCAGGAAGCCGCGCACCTCTTCTTCGGTGAAGTTGGAGGGGACGGCGATGGGGAAGGTCACCACCAGTCGCGGGTCGCCCGCAGCGGCGGCGCGCTCGGCCAGCGAGTGGTAGACGGAATCCGGCGTGTCGCGCCGCACCACCTTGCCGCAGCCGCGGCAATACAGCTTGGCGCCGCGCGCGAACAGCAGCTTCAGATGGTCGTTGAGTTCCGTCATCGTGCCGACCGTGCTGCGCGAACTGCGCACCGGGTTGGTCTGGTCGATGGCGATGGCGGGCAGGATGCCCTCGATGCGGTCCACCTGCGGCTTGTCCATGCGGTCCAGGAACTGGCGCGCATAGGGCGAAAAGGTTTCCACATAACGCCGCTGGCCCTCGGCGTACAGAGTGTCAAAGGCCAGCGAACTTTTGCCGGACCCCGACACGCCGGTCACGACGACCAGTTCGCCGGTGGCGATGGTCAGGTCCAGGTTCTTGAGATTGTTCTGGCGGGCGCCAACGATGCGAATTTGGGAGCTCATGGACGGTATCGTAGCCTGAGGGGAGAGGCCTGCCCGAGCGACAACCCATCGCTGGTTCCGAGCGCGGCGATATGGAATAATTGACTATATTGTGAGTCACGCGTCCAACATATGGACAGCTCTGATGCTCACTAGCTGTACAAATAAACAGTATCGCAGATTCGTCCGACATTCGCGCTGTTCGGCTTGCACATTCTGCTGATTCATTGCTAAAGGCTTGCCGCCCTTAGTTGGAGACATACTTGCTGGAAACCAAGGTCCCGGGCGCCGCGGCGTTCGCCAAGTTCATGACGGTGCTGCAGGCGGTGGCGGATGCGCCCCAACCGCCCACGGCCGCGTCGCTGGCGCGCAGCTGCGGCTATCCGCGGCCCACGGTTTACCGCATCGTCGCCGCCCTGGCCGAGCAGGGCATGGTGGCCGAAACCGGCGGCGCCTACCGCCTGGGGCCGCGCCTGATGTCGCTGGCCAGCCGGGCCTGGTCGCAGTTCGACCTGCGCGCGGCGCTGGCGCCCGACCTGCAGGCGCTGCGCGACGAAACCGGCGAAACCGTGCACCTGGCCGTGCCTGCCGGGCTGGAAATGACCTATATCGACAAGCTGGAAAGCCCCGGCCCGGTGCGCATGGCCTCGCGCGTCGGGGCCTCCGTGGCGCTGCACTCCAGCGCCGTCGGCAAGGCCTACCTGGCGGCGCTGGACGCCGCCGCGCGCGAGCGCCTGCTGCACGATCTGCCCCTGACCGCCCGCATGCCCGGCACCGTGACCAACCTGCCCCAACTGCGCGCCGTGCTGGACCTGGCCGCTACGCGCGGCTACGCCACCGACGACGAGGAAAACGAGCCCGGCATCGTCTGCTATGGCGTGGCCTTGTGCGACGCGGCCGGGCGGCCTGTCGCCGGCGTCAGCGTCAGCACCTTGCTGTTCCGGCGGCGCGACGACCCGCAAGCCGCCTATATCGAACCCTTGCTGCGGCTGCGCGATGCCGCCGCAGCCAAACTCGCCGTCCTGCCGGTATCGCCCGGCGGCGCCTGACCGTCTGCCTCCAAGGAATGCCATGACCGCAACCGCAGCCCCTCTCGCCTCCAAGCTCTCCACCCTGTTGGCCGCCCGGGTCGTCCCCGTGCTGCGCTACACGGACGCCGCCACCGCCGCCTATGCGGCCGAAGTCGCCGTGGCCGCCGGCTGCACCACGCTGGAGCTGACCTGGACCATCCCCGGCGTCACCGATCTGCTGCGGGCGCTGCGCGACAAGCACGGCAGCGCGCTGCTGTTGGGCGTGGGCACGGTGCTGGACGAGCAGCAGGCGCGCGAGGCCCTGGTCGCGGGCGCGGACTTCCTGGTGTCGCCGGCGCTGGCCACCGACATCGTCGACCTGGCGCACGCGGCCGACGCGCTCTGCCTGCTGGGCGCCTTCACGCCCACCGAAGTGCTGGCGGCGCGCCGCGCCGGCGTGGACGTGGTGAAGATCTTCCCCGCGGATACGGGAGGCCCCAAGCACCTGGCGGCGTTGAAGTCCGTCTACCCGGACACCATCTTCTGCCCCACGGGCGGCGTCACCCAGGACAACATGGGCGCGTACTTCGCCGCTGGCGCCGCCATCGTCGGCATCGGCAGCAACCTCTATGACAAGGCGGCCTTCGCCGCCCGCGACACCGCCGCGCTGGTGGCGCAGATCGTCCGTACCCGGGAGGCCGCCCATGGCTGATTTCGATATCGTCGCGCTGGGCGAGCCGCTGGTCGAACTGAACCAGACACACCAGGACCAGCGGCAATACCTGCAGGGCTTCGGCGGCGACACCTCCAACGCCGTGATCGCCGCGGCGCGGCAGGGCGCAAGCTGCGCCTATCTGACGCGTGTCGGCAACGACGCCTTCGGCCAGCAGTTCCTGGACTTGTGGCGGGCCGAGGGCGTGGACACCTCGGGCGTGCAGGTGGACGAGCAGGCGCATACCGGCCTGTATTTCGTGCAGCACGGCCCGGACGGCCATGCCTTCAGTTATCTGCGCCGCGGTTCGGCTGCGAGCCTGATGACGCCGGCCTGCCTGGACTCGGGCCTGATCGAACGCGCCCGCTACCTGCACGTGTCGGGCATCAGTCTAGCGATCAGCACCAGCGCCTGCGACACCGTCTTCGCCGCCATCGAGCGCGCGCATGCGGCCGGGGTCCAGGTCAGCCTGGATTCGAACCTGCGGCTGCGCTTGTGGCCGGTGGACCGCGCCCGCGCCGTGCTGCGCGAGACCATGCGCACGGCCGACCTGTTCCTGCCCAGCATGGACGACATGCAGCACCTGACCGGCAACGACGACCCGGAACGCACGCTGGACTGGATCCGTGACGCCGGCGCCACTGGCGTGGTGGTGCTGAAGCTGGGCAAGGACGGGTCCATCATCGACGATGGCCGCCAGCGTATCCCGGTGGCAGCCTTGCGCGTGGAAGCGGTGGACGCGACCGGTGCGGGGGACTGCTTTGCGGGCAGCCTGCTGGCGCGCCGCTGCCAGGGCGACTCCTGGGAGGATGCCGTGCGTTATGCCAATGCGGCTGCGGCCCTGTCCACCCTGGGATACGGCGCGGTGGATCCGCTGCCGCGCAAGGAGCAGGTCCTGGAACGGCTGAAGAGCATTTCGGGCTGACCAGGATGCGGTCTGGGCAGGGCTGCTGCTTGCCCAGGGCGGTAGGGGGGAGATGTGCCCCTTATTTCATCGGGTGGGGCGGAAGCGTGGCGGAAACGCTGCATTTTCGCGCCATTGGCGCGGCCCGCGCATTTCAGGCTAAAATGCCAAGTTACCCGAATTTTCCGCCAGCCCAGTATCCGGTTGTGCGGGCTTCACTACCGCAAATTCAACAGGAGAATCAACATGGCTGAACGCAAACGCGTGCGTCGCAACACCCTGGAACGTCGTTGCCTGGGCAAGGCTTTCAAGCGCTTGTTCGTCAAGTCGCCCAAGGGTGTGTTCAAGATGCTGGAAAAGATCAAGCGCGTCTAATCGACGTGTCCGGCCGGGGCCAGCCCCGGCCCGATCGAAAAAAACCCGCCGGTGCGCCGCGCGGGTTTTTTTTCGTCTTGCTCCCGGTTCTGGCCCGGGGCTTGCCGCAAGCGCCGATCCTGCTTATTTCTGGTCCTGCGGCGGACCGAGCTTGGGCCGGATGAAATCCATGAAGGCCCGGGTCTTGGCCGGCTGGATGCTGGAAGGGTAGACCACGAAGATCGAGATTGGATCCACCGACCAGCCCGGCAGCACCCGCTTGAGCGAATTGCGCTCGATGATGGGTTCCAGCGCCAGGCAGTGCGGCATGCGCGTAATGGCGAGGTCCAGGCCGGCCAGCGTACCCGCGATGCTCATATTGTTGGCCGCCAGATGGCCGCTGACCGGCACGCGTTCGCTGACCGCGCCGCGCCGCAGAGTCCAGTGCGAATGCGCCTCGTCGATGGTGGTGCGCAGGCATTGGTGCTGGGTCAGATCGGCCGGGGTCTTGGGTTCGCCATGGCGTTCCAGGTAGCGGTCAGAGGCATACAGGAAGTTGTCCAGGGAGACCAGTTCCTGCACCACCGCCCCGCCATGCAGGCCGCGGTTGCCGTTGAGGTCGGCCGCGTCAGCCGTCGCCAGCGGATAGTCGGCGTTGCTGCCGAAGCGCAGCACGATGTCGAACGGCGTGCCCTGCGCGTCGGAGGCCGTCATCATGCTCAGATCGAACTCGCACTCCACTTCGGGATAGCGATCCGTGAAGTCATTGATGGTTTCCGGCAACAGCCAGATCGCCAGGCTGTAAGGCATGGATACCCGCAGGTTGCCGGACGGACCGCCGGACAGCGATTGCAGTTGCTCATGCGCCAGGCGGGCCTCGTCGATCAGGCCCTGGCAGCGCCGCATATAGGCGGCGCCGGCTTCCGTGAGATCCAGGCGGCGCGTGTTGCGGTTGATCAGACGCAAGCCGATGGCGCGTTCCAACTCATTGATCCGACGCGACAAAGTCGAGGTCGGCATGTTCAGCGCGCGCGCCGCCAGGCTGAAGCTTTTACGCTTGGCGACCTCGACGAACAAGGCGATGTCATTGAGCTGGACGGTCGACGCTTCCATGGGCATTCCGGTTTTGGCCGCCCGAGTGTACGCCACTACGGAACGCGTTCCCAAGATTGGCGCGGCTCCCGATGTTGTACGAATCTCGGTTTTGTCAGATTTGATTGCAAATTTGAGCGTCTCGGGGCCGGTTCGCGCGGGCATATCCCCTAAACTTCAGGCGAAAACACCAAAACCAAGACCGCAGCGCTTGCATGACGCATCGCAAAGGGGCTCAGTGGGCATGACCGACACACCAACTTTTTTCACTGTTTTAACGCCCACCTACAACCGGGCGGGCACGCTCCATCGGGTATATGAATCCCTTTCCCGGCAGACGTTCCGGGATTTCGAATGGGTGGTGGTGGACGACGGTTCCACCGACAATACCCACGAATCCATCCTGGAGTGGCAGGCGCGCGCCGATTTTCCGATCCGTTATTTCTGGCAGAACAACCGCCACAAGAAAACCGCCTTCAACCGCGGCGTGCGCGAGGCGCACGGCGAACTCATCGTCGGCCTGGACAGCGACGACGAAATGCCGCCCGACGCCCTGGCCACGTTCAAGGCGGCCTGGGACAGCATTCCGCCGGCACGGCGCGAATCCTACGTGGCCGTGACCGGCCTGTGCGCGCGTCCTGACGGCAGCATCGTCGGCGACCGCTACCCGCAGGACGTGTTCGACAGCACGGCCGTGGACGTCTATTTCCGCTATCGCATCAAGGGCGAGAAGTTCGGCTGTATGCGCACCGACATTCTCAGGAAATATCCCTTCCCCGAGGATGTCGCCGGCTTCGTGCCCGAAAGCCTGGTGTGGTGGGCGATCGCGCGAGCGGGTTATCTCAGCCGCTTCATCAACCGCGTGGTGCGTACCTACCACGACACGCCTGGCGGCCTGAGCCAGGGCGCGGTCTCGGTGGGCAACAATGCCCAGGGTCTGTACCTGCTGGCCTGGGACATGCTGCAGCACCATCTGGAATTCTTCCGCTACCGGCCGCGCGAGTTCATCATGGCCGCAGCGCGCTATACCCGCTTCCGGCTGCATCTGAAGCACTCCGGGGTGGCGACGGCGGTGCAGGCCTACAAGCTGACCAACCCTGCGGCGAAGTTCATGGTGGCGGCCATGTGGCCGCTGGGTTACGCCCTGTACCGTCGCGACCGGCGCCGCGGCGTCGCCTAGGGGCCGCCGCGCAGGCAAGCCCCCGCAGGCGTTGCATTACGCAGGCGCCGCGGCGGACGCCCCATGCCCCAGTCCCAGATACACCTCGACCACGCGCGGATCCTCCGCCACCTGGGCGGCCGGGCCTTCCAGCGTGACGGCGCCGGTTTCCAGCACATAGGCGTAATCGGCCACCTGTAGCGCGGCGCGGGCGTTCTGTTCGATCAGCAAGATCGACACGCCCATTTCGCGCAGGCGCGCGACAATGCGGAACACTTCGCGCACGATGCGCGGCGCCAGGCCCAGGCTGGGCTCGTCCAGCATCAGCAGCTTGGGCTTGGCCATCAGTGCGCGGCCCACCGCCAGCATCTGGCGTTCGCCGCCGGACAGCGTGCCGGACAGCTGGGCGCGGCGTTCCTTCAAGCGCGGAAACAGCTCATAGACTTCGGCCAGCGTCTGGTCCTGGTCGCGCAAGCCGCAGCGGAAACGATGGAACGCGCCCAGCATCAGGTTGTCTTCCACCGTCATCTCGGCGAACAGTTCGCGCTTTTCGGGCACCAGGTTCATGCCGGCCGCCACCATTTCCTCGATCTCGGCGTGCTCCTGCGGCTTGCCGCCGAAGACGATCTGGCCGCTGGACGGCAGCACGCCCATGATGGCCGACAGCAGGGTGGTCTTGCCGGCGCCGTTGGGGCCGATCACGGTCACGATCTGGCCTTCGCCCACTGCCAGGCTGACGCCCGATATGGCTTCGATCTTGTCGTAGGCCACGCGCAGGTCGCGCACTTCCAGCAAATTCGCGCTCATCATTCCACTCCGCCCAGATAGGCTTCAAGCACCGCGGGGTTGTTCTGGATCTCGCCGGGCAGGCCCTCGGCGATTTTTTCGCCGAAGTCCATGACCACCACGCGGTCCACCAGCCCCATGACGAAGTCCATGTCGTGCTCGACCAGCAGGATGGCCATGCCCTCGGCGCGCAGCTTCTTCAGTAACTCGGCCAGTTCGCATTTTTCCTGGTAGCGCAGGCCGGCGGCAGGCTCGTCCAGCAACAGGATGCAGGGATCGGACGCCAGCGCGCGGGCGATCTCCAGGATGCGCTGCTGCCCCAGGGCCAGCGAACCGGCTTCATCGTGCAGATGCTTGCCCAGGCCCACGCGCTCGACCTGGCGCGCGGCTTCGGCCAGCAGGCGCGCCTCTTCGGCGCGGTCCAGCCGCCAGGCGGCCGGCAGCACGCCGCGGTGGCCGCGCAGGTGCGCGCCGATGGCCACGTTTTCCAGCACGCTCATGCGGCCTAGCAGGCGCACGTGCTGGAAGGTGCGCGACAGGCCCAGCCGCGCGATGCGGCGCGCGCCGGTGCCGGCCACGGAATGGCCCAGCAGCGTCACCGTACCCGAGGTCGGCGTGTCCACGCCGGAGATCTGGTTGAACATGGTGCTCTTGCCGGCGCCGTTGGGGCCGATCAGCGCCAGGATCTCGCCGGCGCGGATTTCCAGGTTCATGGCGTTGTTGGCGACCAGGCCGCCGAACTTGCGGGTCACGTCCACGGCCTTGAGCACCACTTCGCCGCGTGGCGGCATGGGCTTGCGCGGCAGCGGCTCTGCGTTCAGGTCCAGCTTGCGCTGCTGCTTCTTCACTGGCACGCAGCGTGTCAGCACCGGCCACAGCCCGCTGCGGGCGCGATGCAACAGCAGCACCATGCCGAAGCCGAACACGATGACCTCGAAGTTGCCGGTCTGGCCCAGCAGCTTGGGCATCCAGTCCTGCAGCCATTGCTTGAGCACGGTGAACACACCCGCGCCGACCAGCGCGCCCCAGACCTGTCCCGCGCCGCCGATGACGGTCATGAACAGGTACTCGATGCCCATCTGCAAGCCGAACGGGTTGGGGTTCACGAAGCGCTGCATGTGCGCATACAGCCAGCCCGAGGCGCAGGCTTGCAGCGCCGCGATGATGAAGATCACCATGCGCGAGCGGGCGGTGTCCACGCCCATGGATTCGGCCATCACGCGGCCGCCCTTGAGCGCGCGGATGGCGCGGCCCTCGCGCGAATCCAGCAGGTTCTGCGTCGACCACACGGCCACCAGCAGGAAGGCCCAGATCAGGTAATAGATGTTGTCGCCCTGGTTCAGCGTCCAGCCGAACAGGCTGATGGCGGGAATGTCCGGAATGCCGGTATGGCCGCCCAGGCCCTCGACCGAGCCGAAGACGAAGTACAGCGACAGGCCCCAGGCGATCGTGCCCAGCGGCAGGAAATGGCCCGACAGCTTCAGCGTGATCGCGCCCAGCAAGTAGGCGATGACTACGGTCAGCGCCAGTCCGGCCAGCAAGGTCAGCCACGGCGATGCGCCCAGCCAGGCCAGCCAGGAGGGCAGCGTGTCCGCGCGCGTGGTCAGCAGTGCGGTGGTGTAGGCGCCCACGCCCACGAAGGCGGCCTGTCCGAAGCTGGTCAGGCCGCCGACGCCGGTCAGCAGCACCAGGCCCAGCGCCACCATGGCGTACAGGCCGATGTAGTTCAGCAACGTGACGTAGAACGGCGGCAGCGCCAGCGGCGCCAAGGCCAGCAGCGCCAGGAAGGCGAGGAGGATGTGGCGCGGGTTCATTCGTCTTCTTCCTCGACGTGATGGCTTTTCAGTGAACGCCAGAGCAGCACGGGGATGATCAGCGTGAACACGATGATTTCTTTGTAGGCGCTGGCCCAGAACGAGGAGAAGGCTTCGATCAAGCCGACCAGGATGGCGCCGGCAGCCGCCAGCGGATAACTCACCAGGCCGCCGATGATGGCGCCCACGAAGCCCTTCAGGCTGACCATGAAGCCGGAGTCGAAATACATGGTGGTGATGGGGGCGATCAGGATGCCCGAGACCGTGCCGATCAGCGCGGCCAGGAAGAACGTGGCCTTGCCGGCGAAGATCGGCGAGATGCCCATCAGCCGCGCGCCCAGCCGGTTGAAGGCAGCCGCGCGCAGTGCCTTGCCGTACATCGAGCGTTCGAAGAACTGGTAGAGCACGATGATGAGCAGGGCCGACACCGCCACCACCCACAGCGCCTGGCTATTGACGTTCAACGGTCCTAGGGCCAGGCTGGCGTCGCTGAACGGCGCGGTCCGGGCGCCTTCCGCGCCGAAGGCCAGCAGCCCCAGGCCGACCAGCGCCAGGTGCACGGCAATGGAGACGATCAGCAGCACCAGCGTCGAGGCCGACGCGATGGGCTGGTAGAACAATCGGTACAGTTGGGGGCCCATCGGCACCAGCAACAGCAGCGTCAGCAGCGCCTGCGCCGCCATCGGCAGCTGGGCCAGCGGCAGCTTATAGAACAGCGCGGCCAGCACCAGCGGATAGGCCAGCTTGACCGCCATGCGCCAGGCACCGCGGTTGCGGCCGGGCCGCTTGCGCCGCGCCAGCAGATCGGCGCCGACCTCGGCCACTGCGAAGGCGAACAGCAGCCACACCAGCAGCACCGGCTTGCCGGCCTGCAGCGCGGCCATGGTCAGCGCGCCGAACGCGACGAACTCGCCTTGCGGGATGAACAGCACGCGGGTGACGGTAAAGACCAGCAGGATGGACAAGGCCAGCAGCGCATAGATGGCGCCGTTGGTGATGCCGTCCTGCCCGAGTATCAGGGCAATCTGAGCATTCATGCGAAATTCCGGGTAAGACAGACAAGCACGCCAGGCACCTCACCCCCTATCCACGCGCGCCCGCCAGGTTGCTACGGAGCAGACTCTGCGCACCCCATCGGGATGCCGCGGAGCCGACTCTGCGCACCTCATCGAGATGCCACGGAGCAGGCTCTATGCACTCCAAGCGGGATGCCGCGGAGCCGGCTTTGCCGGTCCGCAGGCATGCCCCCCTGGGGGGGAAGCGCGCAGCGCTTCGGGGGGGGGAACTACTTCACCAGTGTCCAGGCCCCGTCCTTGACGGTGATGAGTTCGCGGCCGCGGTCGTCGAAGCCGCTGTGGTCGGCGGCCGTCATGTTGTAGACGCCCTGGGTGCCCACCAGCTCCTTGGTCTGTTCCAGCGCATCGCGCAACGCGTTGCGGAACTCCTTGGTGCCCGGCTTGCCAGCCTTCTCGGCGATCGGCACGGCCTTTTCCAGCAGCAGGCCGGCGTCGTAGACGTTGGCGCCGAAGGTGGCCGGCTTGGAGCCGTTGAGCTTCTCGTAGGCCGCGATGTAGTCGGCCGCTACCTTCTTGGACGGATTGCTGTCCGGCATTTCCGGCAGCACCAGCATCAGGCTGGCGGCCAGCACCGTGCCTTCGACCTTCTTGCCGCCCAGCTTCAGGAAGTCGGGCAGGGCCGCGCCGTGGGTCTGGTAGAACTTGCCCTTGTAGCCCTGATCGAACAGGGTGGTCTGCGGCAGCACGCTGGCGGCGCCGGGGGCGGCCACCAGCACGGCGTCCGGCTTGGCGGCCAGGATCTTCAGCGCCTGGCCGGTGACCGAGCTGTCGAAGCGCAGGTAACGCTCGTTGGCCGTGATCTTGATGCCCTTTTCAGCGGCCAGGCCCGCGAAGACCTTGGACCAGTTCTCGCCGTAGGGATCGTTCAGGCCGATGAAGCCGACCGTCTTGATGCCGGTCTTGGCCATGTGGTCGACCAGCGCGCGTGCGATGATGTCGTCGTTCTGGGTGGTCTTGAAGACCCACTTCTTCTGCTCGTTCATGGGCAGCACGACCGCGGCGGTGCCCACCGGCGCCAGCATCGGCACGCCGGCCTCGGCCGCGAACTGGATCACGCCCATGGCGTTGGGCGAACCCGAAGGGCCGATCAGCGCGTCGACGTTCTGCTCCGAGATCAGCTTCTTGAAGGCCGTCACCGAGTTGGTGGAATCGCTGGCGTCATCCAGCGAGATGTATTCCACGGTCAGGTCGCCGATTTTCTTCGGCAGCAGCGGCACGGTGTTCTTCTGCGGAATCCCCACCAGGGCCGTGGGGCCGGTGGACGAGGTGACGACGCCGACCTTGACTTGGGCCAGGGCGGGCAGGGCGAACAGCGCGGCTACCGCGGCGGCAGCGGCCAGGGGGAGTTTCTTCGACAGCATGGCAAAACCTCCGGATAGGGAGCAGGGTGGGGGTGCGGCTGGAAAACGGAGAAAACGGGTGCTTCTGTGCTTGCTTGGTTTGCTTTAATACTTGTTGCTTAAACTTTCTGTGCGCAGGCTCGCACTGTAGACCCGGTCCGCAGTGCTTACCTATCCGTCAAAACCCGAAGCGTGTTCAGATGGTGATGGAGCTGACGCTGGCGCCGCCGCAGACGAACAGCGTCTGGCCGGTGACGAAGCTGTTGGCCGGATCCGAGAAGAACATGACGGCGCGCGCGACGTCGTCCGAACGGCCCAGGCGCTTGACCGGGATGCCGGCGGCCAGCTGCTTTTCGCGTTCGCTGCCGGGCTCGATCACCTCGTAGAACATATCGGTCTGGATCGGGCCGGGGGCCACCACGTTGACCGTGATCCCATAAGGCGCCAGCTCCAGCGACCAGGTGCGCGCCATGCCCACCATGCCGGCCTTGGTGGCCGAATACGCCGTGCGGGTCGGCAGGCCCAAAGCGCCGCGCGAGGACATCATCACGATGCGGCCGAACTTGCGCTCCTGCATGCCGGGCAGGGCAGCCTGCACCAGGCTGATGGCCGCGCCCAAGTGGATCTGGGTCAGGCCGTGCAGCTCTTCCTGCGTGACCTGCGGCAGCAGGTTGGGCCAGATGACGCCGGCGTTGTGGATGACGTGGCTGACGGGAAACCTGGCGGCGGCTTCGGCGCCCGCTTGCGCGGTGGCCTCGGCGTCCAGCAGGTCCACCTGCACGTTGTGCAGGCGCGGGTGGCTGAAGTCGGCGGCGCGGCGCGCCATGGAAATCACTTCGTAGCCTGCGTCCAGCATGCTGCGGCAGATTTCGGCGCCGATGCCGGCGCTGCCGCCGGTGACGATGGCGACGTTGGTGTGCGTCATGGGTATCCCCCTGTTGTCGTTGTCATGAGGCCGGCTTTTGGTGCGGCCGGCTCAGGCCTTGGGCGCCAGCGCCAGCACGCGCAGCGGGCTGCCCGAGCCGCTGCGGATCTTGAGCGGCGCCGAGAAGATCACTGCGCCGGTGGGCGGCAACTGGTCCAGGTTGGTCATGCATTGCAGGCCGTATCGGTTGTTGCCGTGCATGTAGTAGTGGCAGGGATAGGGGGGATCCAGGTGCTGCGCCTGGCCCGCGTCGGTGCCGACCGACTCGGTGCCGAAGCCGTGCACGTCGCGCTCCTTGATCAGCCAGGGCACCACTTCGGCGTCCGGGCCGGGCGAGTGCGCGCCGTCTTCCTGCAGGTTCAGGTAATCGGCGGGCTTGGCGCGCTTGGACCAGTCGGTGCGCATCAGCACCCAGGAACGCGCGGGGATGCGGCCATGCTGCTCTTCCCATTTCTTCACGAGGTCGATGGTCAGCAGGAAGTCGGGGTTGTCGCGCGACTCGGCCGAGCAGTCGATGACGCAGGCGCTGGCGATGAAGGCTTCGACCGGAATGGTGTCCACCGTGTTGTCGGGCTGATCCTTGCCCGTGACCCAGTGGGCCGGCGCGTCGAAGTGGGTGCCGGTGTGCTCGGAACACGAGAAGTTGTTCCAGTACCAGGCCGGTCCGCGTTCGTCGTAGCGCGAGATCTCTTCGATGCGGAACGGCCAGGCCTGGCCGAATTCCGGCGGCAGCACGATGGTCGGGAACTCCGGCGTCAGCGTCTCGGTCAGGTCCACCACGCGGATGCGGCCGGACATCAGTTCGGCCATGAATTGGGCAAGAATGTTTTGGCTCATGTGCTGTTCCTCTAGGTTCGTGCGTTGTCGAAGCGGGGCGGGCCGTCAGGCTCCCAGCTCCCGTTCCAGTCCCTTGGGGTTTTCCGCCAGCCGGGCGCGGAATTCCTGCGCGACATCGCCGACATAGACGTCCTCGATGCCTTCCTTCAGTGCGCGCACAATGGCGGCGGCGATCGCCGCAGGCGCCACGCGCGGGGGCGGCGTGCGCTGCTCCCATTCGTGGTCCACCGGCCCGGGGAACACGTTCACTACCCGCACGCCCGCGCCGCGCATCTCGGCGCGCAGGCATTGCGCCAGGGACAGCGCGGCGGCCTTGGACGCCGACCACATGCCGCGCGAGGGCAGGTTCATGTGGGCGTAGATGGACAGCACGTTGACCCAGGCGGTGGCGCTGTTGACGCCGTCCGCGGCGCGGCCGCACAGCGCCGGGCCGAAACTCTGCGCCAGGCGCATCAGCCCCAGCACGTTCACGTCCATGGCGTCGCGCGCCGTGTTCACGTCCTTGCGGTTCAGCAGGCCGCCTTCGCGTTCCAGGTCGGCGGTGTTGACCAGGATCTCGACCTTGCCGCCGATGGAGGCGGCGACCCGTTCGACCGAATCGGTATCGGTCACGTCCAGCACCACCGCCTGCACGCGCGGATCGGCCGCCAGCGCCTCGAAAGCGGCGTCGCGCTTCCAGGCTTGCGGGTCGCCCAGGAACACGCTCGGGCAGCCCGCGTCCAGCAGGGCGCGCGCCACGGCCTGGCCCACCGCCGACTTGCCGTCGGTGACCAGCGCGCGGCGGAATTTCGGATCGCACGAGGTTTCGCGCAGGGTCTTGTCGTCTTCCATGTTCGGCGTGTTCCTTTCAGGCAGGGCGATCATCACGGCCTGGCCGCTGCGGTCCAGCTTCAGCGCCAGGCGCACGCGGGCGCCGTCGGCGCAGTCCTGGTGCACGTGCGCCACCACCGAGGGGCCGGCGGTCATGCGCACCGTGCCTACGCGCCAGGGCAGGCGTTCGCGGAAATACAGGTCGTTGCTGTGATGCAGGGTGGTGCTGACCAGCAGTACGCCGCTCGGATCGGCGGGGCGCCAGGGCAAGCGCTCGGACAGGCAGTGGCCGCAGACCTCGCGCGGCGGGTACTGGACCGCGCCGCAATCGGCGCAGGTCTGCAGGTCGAAGCGGCCCTCGGCGGCGGCGGCGGTCAGGCCTAGCGCGCTGCGGCTGCGCCAGCCCGGCGGCAGGGTCGGCTGGCGGGTGCGGGCAATCGGATTCTTGCGGGGCGGCTTGGCCAAGGGTTCGGTCATGCGTCGCTCCTAGCCAGGATGGCCGCGGCGGTGCACAGGCCGCGGTCGTAATTGATCATGCCGAAGCCGCTGACCATGCCGAGGCGGGCATCAGCCACCTGCGTGCCGCCGGCCGTGCCGCTCAGCTGGCGCAGCGCTTCGATCAGCCCCAGATAGCCGCCGGCCGCGCCGGCCTGGCCCACCGATAGCTGGCCGCCATTGGTGTTGAAGGGAAAGCTGCCGTCCACGGTGAAGGTGTTGCTGCGCACGAATTCGGGAGCCGCGCCTTTCTGGCAGAAGCCCAGGTCTTCCATCTGCATCAGATTGATGACCGGATAGTCGTCATAGGCTTGCAGGAAATCCATGTCGGCCGGCTGGGCGTTGGCCTGGCCATACAGCTCGTCCAGATCCATGGTCCAGCCGCCACGGGTCTGGATCGGGTCTTCGATCCAGGCGTTGTGGCGTTCGATGGTGGAGAGAATGCGCGCGTAGGGCAGGTTCAGCGCGCGCGCCCGGTCCTCGCTCATGACCAGGAAGCCGTCGGCGCCGGCGCAGGGCATCACGCAATCGAACAGATGGATCGGATCGGTGATGACGCGGGCCTCCAGATACTGGGCCAAGGTCAGCGGTTTTTTCATCAGCGCGTGCGGATAGCGCAGGGCGTTGTCGCGCTGCGCCACGCACAGCTTGCCGAAGTCTTCGCGGGTGGCGCCGGTCGTGCGCATGTAGTTGGCCGTCAGCAGCGCGAAGCTGGCATTGGGGCCGCCTGCGCCGTAGGGGTAGACCGCGTCCTGCGCGAAGCGCGAGAACTGGCTGACCGTGTTGCGGAACGAGTCCACGTGGTTGGTGTCGCCCGCGATGCAGGCAACGATGTTGGCGTCGCCCGCCTGCACGGCGCGGGCCGCGCGGCGCAAGGCCGCCACGCCGCTGGCGCCGCCCATGGGGATGTGGTCCAGCCAGCGCGGGCTCATCCCCAGGTGCTGCACCAGGCCGACGGCGGTGTCGGGCGCCAGGGTGAAGCTGGACACGCAGAGCCCGTCGACGTCGGTCTTGGCGATGCCGGCCTGGCGGATCAGCGCGCCCAGCGCCCGTCCCAGCCACCAGTGCGCGGCATGGGTGGAATAGCGTTCGTACGGAATCGTGACGGGCAGGGCCGCCACCACGCCGTCGTAGCCCAGGCGGCTCATCGCGTGGGCTCCTGGCGTTTCTTCATGTGGCCGGTGTCCACGCAACGGGCCGTGCCGGGCAGGGTGGGCGCCAGGGCTTTCATTTCGCCGCGCTGGATCTTGTTGGTGGTGGTCAGCGGCAGGCTGTCGACGAAGGCGACGTAGCCGGGCGCTTTGTAATAGGCCAGCTGTTCCAGGCTCCATTGCACGATGCTGCGCGCGGCCTGCTCCATGGCGTCGCCCTCGGCCGGCAGGCTCTCGGGCACCACGCAGGCCAGCACCTCGTCGCCGCGCACCGCGTCGGGCACGGCGGCGACCGCCACGGCCTTGACCAGCGGATGCTGCAACAGCACGCTTTCCACCTCCACCGCGGAGATGTTTTCGCCGCTGCGGCGGATGACGTTCTTCTTGCGGTCCACGAAGCGCAGCGCGCCGTCGGCGTCGCGGCGCACGATGTCGCCGGTATGGAACCAGCCGTCTTCCCAGGCCTGGGTAGTGGCTTCCTCGTCCTTCAGATAGCCAGCAAAAAAGCCGTAGCGCGAATCGGCGCCGGCATGGCGCACCAGCAGTTCGCCCGGTTCGCCCGCCGCGGCCTCGGCGCCCGTGTCGGCGACGATGCGCACCAATACGTCATCTTCCTCGCGGCCGAAGCAACTGCTGCCGATGTGGCGCGGTTCGTGGTTGGCGATGATGACCGCGCCCGCGCCGGTCTCGGTCATGGCCCAGGCTTCCAGCAGCGGAAAGCCGAAGCGCTCTTCAAAGGGCTGGTGCAGCTTGCGGTCCACGCCGGCGCCGAAGCCGAAGCGGATGGCGGGCTGCTTGTCCCGTGCGGAGGGTTCGGCCTTCATCAGGATGGCGGGCATGACGCCCAGGTAGTGCAGCACCGTCGCGCCGGAGTCGCGCACGCTGTCCCACCAGGTCTTGGGATGGAAGCGGTCTAGCGGGATCAGGCAGCCGCCGGTCAGCACCATGGCCATGGCCGAATACGCCATGGCGTTCATGTGGACCAGGGGCAGCGGCGTCAGCATGCGTTCCTGGCCGGGGCGCAGTTCGCACAGGCCGCCGATGCGGGCGTACCAGCCGCCGGCGTGCAGGAAATAGCGGTTGGGCAGGATGCAGCCCTTGGGCCGTCCGGTGGTGCCGGACGTGTAGAGCAGGGCGCATTCGGTCAGGACATCGGGTTCTCTGTCCGCCCGCGGCGCCGCGAAGGGCGCGGCGGGCGGCGCATCGTCCGGTCCCATCACGCGCAGTTCGCGGCCGGCGCGTTGCGCGGCGGCCAGCAGGTCGGCATGGCGTTCGGGCAGCGCCACGGCCAGCGCGATTTCGGAGTGCCCCGTCAGGTATTCGAGTTCGGCCGCGCGCAGGTCGGGATTGATGGGCACCACCGACACGCCCAGCGCGTTCAGCGCGAACCAGTGCAGGAAGAAGGCGGGGCGGTTCTCCAGCAGCAGGCCGGCGCGGTGGCCGTGGCCGTAGCCGGCGCGGGCATAGGCCGCGCGCAGCGTTTCGATGGCCTCGTTTGCTTGGGCGTAGCTCAGTTCGCCGGCGGCGATGCCGTAGGCCTGCGCCGTTTCCGGCAGGATACACAGAAAGGGCTGTGCGCCGTAGCGGGCCGCGGTATCGCGGAAAGCCTGATGGACCGTGGTGCTCACAAGCCGCTCCTACATGAACAATTGGATATTGCCGAAGGCCGAATCGCAGTTGACGAGGTCGACGCGCTTCAAACGGATGCGCAAGACGCCATCCTGTTCCACCAGGTGGTGGGTGGCCCAGCCGGCGTACAGCGTCTGCGCGTCCTGCCGCGTTTCGACGTAATGGAAGGCGGTGCGGACCACGTGGCGGCCTTCGGCGGGGGCGGCGTCGGGATGGCCGTGCTCTACCGTGGGCGCTTGCAGCAGGTGATGGCAGCGGCTCTTGGGCTGCTGCGAGAAGGTGCGCAGGCCGGCCAGGCGCTCCACGCGCACGCGCAGCAGCAGCTTGTCTTCGTACATGAGCGAGGCGTGCAGCTTGGGATCGGTCTGGCCATGGGCCAGCGGCATCCAGTAATAGCCGTCTTCGGTGTACAGGTTCAGCCAGTCCTCGAAGCGCAGCTCGTCCAGCATGCGCGCCTCGGCGTAGACAAAATCGATCAACTCGCGGTCGCTTGCGCTCATACCGACTCCGGTCCGGTCATGTAGCGGCCCCATGCGCGGTACTGGTTGCGCATCTGCCATTCATTGGTGCCATTGGTGGCGACGTTCTTCTGGCCGAGCTCGTCGGGCGAGTACAGCCGGCCCACGTTGACCCAGTCCCGCGCGCGCGATTGCAGGCCGTCCTGGGCGCGCTCGTACATTTCCAGGTCATCGTGTCCGACCACAGACGTCGGGGCGTTGATCAGGCGGTTGTACATGAGTGTGCGTTCCAGCAGCAGGTCGGGCGCGCCCACCAGGCGGAAGGTCCAGGACTCCACCAGGGTGCGATCCGCGGCGATGGGCTTGAAGATGCGCAGCGTCTGGATCGGGCCCTTGACCATGATGTTGGGGAAGTACACGGTGTTGTGGCGCACGTCGCCCAGGATCTGCTTGGCGCGCTCTTCGCCGTAGGCGGCGACCATGGAATCCCAGTAGCCCGGCACGCCCGAGTACGAGGCATGGATGGAATCCGCCACGCCGGTATGGCCGTGGCCGTTCTCCCACACGCGTATGCCCATGTTCTCGAAGAATTCATAGGGCGAGATGAAGGGCGCGAACAGTTCCACCGCCATGGGCTTGGGCGTGCCTTCCGGCGCCTGTTCCCAGACCTTGACGGCCGTGCCTGCGGAAGATTCGTGCGCCACCATCGGGTGGCAGGTGTCGGTCTGGTTGTCGACCAGCATCTTCCAGTTGCAGCGGTGCATGTAGCGCAACACCCCGCCGGCGACTTCCAGCCGGCCCTCGGGCGAGCGATCCACCATGTTGTCCAGGGTGGACAGCGATTCGCCGAAGAAGTCCTCGAAGGACTGGCCTTCCGGGTTCAGGCGGCAGAACACGAAGCCGCGATGGTTCTTCACGTCCTTCACGGCGGCCATGCCCTGGCTGGCTTCGCAGTTTTCCAGGCCGGTGTTCTCGTAGCCCTTCTTCAGCGGGATGGACAGCAGGCTGCCGTCGGTCTTGAAAGTCCAGGCGTGATAGGGGCAGCGGAAGAACTTGCCGGTATTGCCGCAGGCATCGCCCGCCACCATGGTGCCCTTGTGCGGGCAGCGGTTGTGCAGCACCCGCACCGAACGGTCGCTGTGGCGCACCATCACCACCGGTTGGTTGCCGACCGTGGTGGTGACGTAGTCGCCCGGGTTGGGCACCTGGCTGTCGTGGCCGACATAGGCCCAGGTGTTGGCGTACAGGCGTTCCATCTCCAGCTCGAACAGCTCCTGGTCGATGAACAGGTCCTTGTGCACCTCGGTGTCGCGCAGCAGGGCGCGGATGGCGTCGGGATTGTCGCGGTATTTGGCCATGGTGGCGCTTCCTTGCGTCGGGCTACAGGTCCAGCACCAGGCGCGCCGATTTCGCGCGCGAGATGCAGATCTGGATGATCTTGCCGCTGGCTTTCTCGGTGTCCGAGAGGTAGTAGTCGCGGTGGTCGGGTTCGCCTTCCAGCACGGTGGCCTGGCAGACGCCGCATTCGCCGCGCTTGCAGTCGTACATCGGGTCGCAGCCTTCTTCTTCCATCACGTCGATGATGGTCTTGTCGGCGGGGATGGTCAGCACCCGGCCGGATTGGCGCAGCTCGACTTCGAAGGGCTGGTCGCCGGCCTGCGGCGCGGCGGTGGCGAAGAGTTCGAAATGGATATGGGCATCGGGCCAGTGGCGCGCGTGGGCGCCCTGGATGACGGCGTCGATCAGGCCCTTGGGGCCGCAGACGTACAGGTGCTGGCGCGGCGACGATGATTCCAGCAGCGCCTGCAGGTCGAAGCGACAGGACGGATCGTCGTCGGCGTGCAGGCTCAGGCTGTCTCCGGCCAGGGCCTGCAGCTCGGGCAGGAAGGCCAGCTGGTCCTTGCTGCGGCCGCAATAGTGCAGATGGAAGGCGCGGCCGGCGGCCTTGAGCGCGGCCGCCATGGACGCCACCGGCGTGATGCCTATGCCGCCCGCGATCAGCACCACCGGCTCGTCGCCGGCGGGCGATTCGTGCAGCGGGAAATCATTCTTTGGACCTTCGACCGTGAGCGTGTCGCCCGCGGCCAGCGCGTGCATGTGGCGCGATCCGCCCTGGCTGGTTTCTTCCAGACGCACGCCGAGCCGGTATTCGGCCGGCTGGGCGAACTTGCCGGCTTCGGGCGCCAGTTGCACCAGCGAATAGCAGCGCGGCTCGCGCAGGCCCGGCACCGTCACCTTCAGATGCGCGCCCGGTCCGAAGGCGGGCAGGGGGCCGGCGTCCTCGCGCGCCAGCCGGAACGAACGGATCAGCGGCGATTCCTGCCGGACTTCCCGGACGATGAGTTTCAGTGTCTGCACGGCGTTTGTCCCTATCTTGACTTGTCTCAGGCCGCCAGCTTGTCAGCCAGCTGGCGTTCCATGGGGCCGCATTTTTCATTGGCCAGCGCGGTTTCGCGCAGCGCGCGCAGCGTTTCGGCGGCGTCGGGCCGGCCGGCCAGCTGTTCCGCCGCGGCGAGCAACTGGCGGTACTTGCCGCCGCCGCGCACGTGCGTGTCGCTATAGCCCTTGACCAGGCGGCGGCAATTCACGGTTTCGACGGCCAGCGCGTAGTCGCGCGGGGCCAGCCTGGCGATCAGGTCCAGCCACTGTTCCAGGCCGGCGGCTTCGGTCTGGTGGCGCAGCGTGCTGCGGCGGAAGCGCCGCATGCCGGCCAGCGTGTACAGCATCAGGAAGCCGCCCAGTGTGCCGCTCTGCATGCGGCGGCCATGGCCCAGGCGGCGTTCGACGAAGCCGCCGAAGGCCTTGGATCCTTCGAGCCAGCGGCCCAGTCCGGCAGGCAAGGTGCCGCAGATCTCTTCCAGGCGCGGGTGCATGAATTCCGTGGTGTAGACCAGCTGGTCCGGGCGCGCACCCACTTCCTGGCGCACGCGGTCAAAGCGGGTGGCGCGGGTCTTCAGGTCGGCGACGCGGATCACGTCGTCGTAGGCCATGGCCGTGGCCACGTAGCGCGCGGCGGCACAGGTCAGCGCCCATTGCCGGGCCTCGCCGCCGTGGGCGGCGTCCAGGTCGCGGATGGCCTTCATGCGGCGCAGGTATTCGGTGGCGTAGGCCAGGTCCTGGAATTCGATCTGGCGGCGCACGCCCAGGGCCAGCATGGGCTGGGCACAGGCGGGGAAGTCGCGCTTGATCGTGTCCAGCAGGGCTTGCGCCTTGGGGCTGGCGGCGCGTTCGGGCACGGCCGGCACGGGGCGCGCCAGATCGATGGGGGCCGGCTGCGCGGGCGCCTGGTCGGCGGATTCGTAGCCCAGCGCAAAGGCGCGCAAGCTGGCTTCCACCCCCAGTCCGGCACGGCGCACCGTGGCTTCGAAATCGTCGCGCGAAAAGGGCAGGGCGCCGCTGCCGGCGACCGCGCCGAACAGGCTGGCGCTGATGACGCTTCCCGCGCGGTCGGCCAGGTCCTGCAGGTCGAAGCAGAGGAAGCGCTTGGCCGCGGCGCGGCCGGCTTCCAGCACTTTGTTCGGATCGGCGATGCCGTTGCCGGGCGCGGATTTTTCGCTGACCGCGTAGCTGCGGTGGGAAGAAGTCAGCAGCACCGTGCGTTCCGGCGTGACCAGGCCGCGCTGGATGGCGCGGCCGCCTTCCATCAGTTCGGCGGCGACCACCAGGTCGACATCGCCCGGGGTCGGCATCAGCGCCAGGGCGGGTTGCCGTCCGGCGCGTTGCACCTCCGATTCGGGCAGCAGCTCCAGGTAATAGATGGTGGCGCCGGTACGCTGGGCCACGCCCGGCACCGAAGTGGTCTGGGCCCACCAGCCGGCGTGCTCGGCCATGTCGACGATCCAGTCGGCCAGCACGCCGCCGCCCTGGCCGCCCATGGCCAGGATGGCGATCTTGATCGGGTTGGCTTGTTGCATAGCGGCCGGGTTCATGGAACGGTTGTCCTCAGAGGGCGTAGTGGGCCAGGCGCGCGGCGCGGCGGCGTTGCAGGAAGCCGATGACGGCGGTGCGCATGCGCGCCAGGAAGCGGTCGCGGCCGGTCGGGTTGTGGACGATGTCGGCGCGGTAGAAGGACGGGCAGAGCACGGCCGCGTGCGCGACCTCGCCGCAATTGCCGCAGCCCACGCAGCTGCTTTCGACGTGGGCCACCGGGTCTTCCTTCAAGGGGTCGCCGCTGTCCTTGACCGTCAGCGACGGGCAGCCCGACAGGCGGATGCAGGCGTGGTCGCCGGTGCAGACGTCCGGGTCCACGCCGAAGCGTTCCTTCACCACGCGCTTGCCTTCCTTGACTGCCTTGTTGAACAGCGGCTTGATGCGGCGCTGCTTGTTCAGCATGCATTCCGACTGCGCGATGATGACCTTGGGGCCCTTGATGTCGGTGGTCAGCGCTTCCTCGATGGTGGCGCGCACCTTGGCCACGTCATAGGTGCGGTCCAGCGTGCGCACCCATTTCACGCCCACGCCGCGCACGGCCTGATCGATGGGGTTGTTGGTGGAGCGGTCCGGATTCTCGGCGCGCGAGGACAGGATGTCCTGGCCGCCCGTGGCCGAGGCGTAGAAATTGTCGACGATGACGATGACGCCGTCGTACTTGTTGAACACCGCGTTGCCGATGCCCGAGGACAGCCCGTTATGCCAGAAGCCGCCGTCGCCCATGATGGAGATGGGACGCTTGGCGGCGGGCACGTTGAAGGCCGCCGCGCTGGAGGCGCCCAGGCCGTAGCCCATGGTGGTGGCGCCCAGGTTGAACGGCGGCAGGATGGAGAACAGGTGGCAACCGATGTCGCAGGAGATGTGGTGCTGGCCCAGCGTCTCCTGCGCCAGGGTCAGGGCCGAGAAGATCGGCCGTTCCGGACAGCCTGTACAGAAGCCGGCGGGGCGCGGCGGCACCACGGCGGCCAGGCCCTCGACGTGCTTGTGGAAGGTGATGGGCTGTTCGGCCGGGCGGGCGGGCTTGGGCCGTGCCACCTCGGTGATCTGGAGCTGGCTGGCGGCGGCTTCGGCGTCGGCCGCGGCGGCGGGATGCGTCTGCAGCGATTCCGGACGCTGACGCTTGAGGAATTCGCGCAGGCCGTCGCGCATGACCTGGGTGGTGTATTCGCCCGCCATCGGCAGCACGTCCTTGCCGGACAGCCGGGTGTCGATGCCGGCGCGGCGCAGCACGGCGTGCAGGTTCTGTTCGATGTAGTCCGGCTGGCCTTCTTCCAGCAGCAGCACGGCGCGCTTGCCGCGGCAGAAGGCTATGACCTCGTCCTCGATGACGGGGTAGGTCACGTTCATGACGTACAGCGGGATGCGGCTGTTGCCGAAGTTGTCGGCCAGGCCCAGCAGTTGCAGGGCGCGGATCACGCCGTTGTAGAGGCCGCCTTGCAGGATCAGTCCGATATCGTCCTGGTCGCCGTCGAAGTGCTCGTTGAGCTTGTGTTCCTTGATGTAGCGGATCGCGGCGGGCCAGCGTTCCTTGATCTTTTCCTGCTCGTGCAGGAAGGAGGCGGGCGGCAGCACGATGCGGCTGGTGTCGCGCGCCGGGCTTTCCAGCGCCTGCGCCAGCGAGAAGGCGGGACGCTTGTTTTCCTTGGCGATGAAGCGGCCGTGCACGTGGCAGCCGCGGATGCGTAGCTGCAGCATCACGGGCGTCTTGCTGGCCTCGGACAGCTCGAAGCCGTCTTCCACGGCCTTGACCATGCTTTCCAGATTGGGGCGTGGATCCAGCAGCCAGATCTGCGACTTCATGGCGAACGCATGCGAGCGTTCCTGCATGATGGACGAGCCTTCGCCGTAGTCCTCGCCCACGATCACGAGCGAGCCGCCCGTGACGCCGCCGGAAGCCAGGTTGGCCAGCGCGTCGGACGCGACGTTGGTGCCTACCGTGGATTTCCAGGTGACGGCGCCGCGGATGGGGTACATGACCGAGGCTGCCAGCGTGGCCGCCGCCGTGGCTTCGGAGGCGCTGGCCTCGAAGTGCACGCCCAGTTCCTGGAGAATGTCGTTGGCGTCGGCCAGCACGTCCATCAGGTGCGAGATCGGCGAACCCTGATAGCCCGCGACGTAGCCCACGCCGGATTGCAGCAAGGCCTTGGTGACCGCAAGAATGCCTTCTCCGCGGAACTCTTCGCCCGCGCCGATGCGCAATTGCTGGACTTCTTTTTTGAAAGACCTTTCAGCCATCTGGCACTCCTTCGCGGCCCGGCCTGCGGGTCCTCAATGGTTGCTGCTGCGCAGCATCGTCACGTCAGGAAATTCTCGTCTTAAAAATACTTTAGGAGTCAACGTTTTAGCTGTCAACAAAAAAGATGAAATTTCATGGAAAACAAAAAATATCACGCTAAAACAATGACGTATATACTCGTTGTTCTCTAGTTCGCAGCGCGATTCAGGCGCTGCGATGGTGCGAAAACGGGTTGCGATTCCGGGTATACCCTGTGCTGCGCAACAGCATTGCGGCACATCATGGCGCGTGGTTGCGCCAGCGTGGTGCAATGCGCATTTCGTCGGGCCGGCGCAGGCCCTGGATTCCGGTGCGTGGGAGCAAAGCAACATGCGGTTGGACAAGCAGCGGGACACGGACGCGGCGGCGCACAAGGCCCGCTTCGTCGATGGTTATCTGGCCTATCTGCTGGCGCAGGCCAGCCAGCGCATTTCTGCGGAATTCCATCTGCAGGTGAATGCGGCCGGCCTGTCGGTGACCGAATGGCGGGTACTGGCCAGCCTGCAGGGCAGCCCGGGCGAAACCATAGGCATGCTGGCGGTGCTGGCCATCACCAAGCAGCCGACCTTGAGCAAGGTGGTGCAGCGCATGGAGGCCGAAGGCCTGGTGGCGCGCACCGGCGTGCGCGCCGACCGGCGCCAGACCCGGGTCTGCATCACCGCCAAGGGCAGCAACCTGATCGCCGCGCTGTGCGATCAGGCCTTGCAGCACCAGAAGGCCGTGCTCGCGCCTTTCGGCGAGGAAAAAGCCGCGATGCTGATCGACATGCTCGAGGTACTGATGACGGAGCACGTGCCGCTGGAACTGTCGGTGCCGGACGACGAATAGCTGGGCGGACGCCCCCCGGACATACCCAACGCTGTTTGCTTCGATTATTTTGTTACAAGCTTATGTGTCCCCAATAGGTTTTCCCTCTGTGAAAACCCCCTACGGTACGCATAAACCCTCAATTGACGGAGGTCTTGCGGCTAGGCAATATCGCGCCGGTATTCAGACTACAGTCAGGAGTTGAACCTATGCGCCGCACTTTGATTGCTATCGCGATCGCCGCCGCCGTCGCCTTGCCCACGATCGGGCAGGCCAAGACCTTCCGCTGGGCCGCCCAGGGCGACATCCTCACCTTCGATCCGCACTCGCAGAACGAAGGCATGACGATCGCCGCCAACAGCTATGTCTACGAACCGCTGGTGGACTACGACAAGTCCTTCAAGATCAACCCGCGTCTGGCCACGGAATGGGAGCAGGTGTCGCCCACGCTGTACCGCTTCAAGCTGCGCCCCGGCGTGAAGTTCCATGACGGCGCCGCCTTTACCGCCGACGACGTGGTGTTCTCGATCCACCGCGCCATGGCGCCCACCTCGAACTACAAGGCCTACACCACCGGCATCAAGGAAGCGCGCAAGGTCGACGACCTGACGGTCGAGATCGAAACCTCGGCGCCCAATCCCGTGCTGCTGCGCCAGCTGACCAACGTGTTCATCATGAACAAGGCCTGGTCGGAAAAGAACAACGTCGCCAAGCCGCAGGACTTCGTCAACAAGGAAGAGACCTACGCCGCGCGCAACACCAACGGCACCGGCCCCTACAAGCTGAAGTCGCGCGAAGTGGACGTGCGCACGGTGTTCGAGGAAAACAAGGACTGGTGGAACAAGGCTGGCAAGGCCGGCAACGTGACCGAGGTCGTGTTCACGCCGATCAAGCAGAACGCCACGCGCACCGCGGCGCTGCTGTCGGGCGAAATCGACTTCGTGCTGGATCCGGCGGCCCAGGACCTGGAGCGCCTGCGCCAGTCCGCCAAGGTCGTGGAAGGCAACGAATACCGCACCATCTACCTGGGCCTGGACCAGAAGCGTCCGGAACTCCAGTACTCCAACATCAAGGGCAAGAACCCGTTCCAGGACATCCGCGTGCGCGAGGCGCTGTACCGCGCCATCGACGTGGACGCGATCAAGCGCGCCGTGATGCGCGGCCTGTCCGCACCCACCGGCACGATGATCGCGCCGCAGGTGCATGGCTGGGCCCAGACCCTGCAGGCACGCGTGCCCTACGATCCGGAAAAGTCGCGCGCCCTGCTGAAGGAAGCCGGCTATGACGGCACGCTGAACTTCACGCTGGATTGCCCGAACAACCGCTATATCAACGACGAAGCCATCTGCCAGGCGGTCGTCGGCATGTGGGCCAAGGTCGGCGTCAAGGCCACCATGAATGCCATGCCGCGCTCCACCTATTTCCCCAAGGTGCAGTCGTTCGACACCAGCGCCTTCCTGTTCGGCTGGGGCGTGCCCACGTTCGACGCCATGTACACGTTGCAGAACCTGATCCGCACCAAGGGCGAGGGCGCGGACGGCATGTACAACCTGGGCAACTACAGCAACAAGGAACTGGACGTCATCATCGACCGGATCAAGACCGAGACCGATCCGGCCAAGCGCGACGCCGACATCATCACCGTGCTGCAAGGGCACGCCAAGGACTTCGGCCACATCCCGCTGCACGACCAGGTCATTCCCTGGGCCATGCGCAAGAACGTCACGGTCGTCCACCGTGCCGACAATCGCCTCGTTGCCGATTGGGTCAAGGTTGACTGATCCAGGCTAATCAAACGGCGCAGCCCGTCGGCCTGTTCATGCTGAACAGGCCGGCGGGCTTTCGCTGTTACGCCTTTTCCGCCTATGTTTGCTTTCATACTGCGTCGCCTGTTGCAGGCCGTAGCGGTGATGCTCACCGTCGCGCTACTGGCCTTTGTGCTTTTTCAATACGTCGGCGACCCTGTCACCATCATGCTGGGACAGGACGCCACCGATGCCGAGCGCATCGAACTGCGTGAGCGCCTGGGGCTGAACGAGCCCGCCATCGTCCAATTCGGCCATTTCGTGGCCAACGCCCTGCAGGGCAATTTCGGCATCTCCCTGCGCCAGAGCGAACCCGTTTCCACCCTGCTGAAATCCCGCCTGCCAGCCACGCTGGAGCTGTCGATGGTGGCTGCCTTGCTGGCATTGCTGGTGGGCGTGCCGCTGGGCGTGTACACCGCGCTCAAGCGCAACAGCCTGGTGTCGCAGCTGTTGCTGGCGGGCTCCTTGCTGGGCGTGTCGCTGCCCACCTTCCTGATCGGCATCCTGCTGATCCTGGTGTTCTCCGTGCAGCTGGGCTGGCTGCCCAGCTACGGGCGGGGCGACACCGTCAGCGTGGGCTGGTGGTCATCGGGACTATTCACCGCCACGGGCTGGAAGCACCTGATCCTGCCGTCCATCACCTTGTCGCTGTTCCAGATGACCCTGGTGCTGCGGCTGGTGCGTTCGGAGATGCTGGAGGTGCTGCGTTCGGACTACATCAAGTTCGCCCGCGCCCGGGGCCTGAAGCGCCGCACCATCCACTTCGGCCATGCGCTGAAGAACACGATGGTGCCGGTCATCACCATTACCGGCCTGCAGCTGGGCGGCATCATCGCCTTTGCCATCGTCACGGAAACCGTGTTCCAGTGGCCGGGCATGGGGTTGCTGTTCATCCAGGCGGTGCAGTTCGCCGATGTGCCTGTCATGGCGGCCTACCTGTGCCTGATCGCGCTGGTATTCGTGGTGATCAACCTGATCGTCGATCTTTTGTATTTTGTCGTGGACCCGCGCCTGCGTTCCGGGCTGACCCGCGGCGGGGGGGCTCACTGATGCGCGCCGTACTCAAACGCTGGTGGGACAGCGACATCGCCTGGGCCTGGCGCCGGGCGCCCGTGGCCATCATCGCCACCGTGATGCTGGCGCTGCTGCTGATCGGCTCCTTCGGGGCCGGCTGGGTGGCGCCGCACAACCCGTTCGACCTGACCAAGGTGGAACTGCTGGACGCGCTGCTGCCGCCGGCCTGGGAGGCCAACGGCCTGCCGACCTATCTGCTGGGTACCGACAGCCAGGGCCGCGACCTGTACTCGGCCATCCTGTACGGCACTCGCGTGTCGCTCTTGATCGGCCTGGCTTCGGTGCTGCTGTCCATGCTGATCGGCATCGTGCTGGGGCTGATCTCGGGCTACGCGGGCGGGCGCATCGATGCCTTCATCATGCGTATCGCCGATGTGCAGCTGTCGTTTCCTGCGATCCTGATTGCGCTGCTGATCGACGGCGTGGCGCGGGCGGCGGTGCCGCGCGAGCTGCACGAGCTGATCGCGTTCCCGGTGCTGATCGGCGCGATCGCGCTGGCGGGCTGGCCGCAGTACGCGCGCACGGTGCGCGGCTCCACCCTGGTGGAGAAGAACCGCGAGTACGTGCAGGCGGCGCGCGTGATCGGCGTGGCCTCGCCCGTCATCATGTTCCGCCACGTGCTGCCCAATGTGCTGGGACCGGTGCTGGTGCTGGCCACGGTGCATCTGGCCACGGCCATCATCACCGAAGCGACGCTGTCGTTCCTGGGCGTGGGGGTGCCGCCGACGGCGCCGTCGCTGGGCACGCTGATCCGCATCGGCAACGACTTCCTGTTTTCAGGGGAATGGTGGATCACCATCTTCCCGGGCGCTGCGTTGGTGCTGCTGGTGCTGTCGGTCAACCTGCTGGGCGACTGGCTGCGCGATGCGCTTAACCCCCGCCTGAATTGAGGTTTACATGAGCGCATTACTAGAAGTCCGCAATCTGCGCGTGGAGTTCCCCACGCGCCGCGGCACGCTGCGCGCCCTGGACGACGTGTCGTTTTCCATCCAGGCTGGCGAAGTCCTGGGCGTAGTGGGCGAATCCGGCGCCGGCAAATCCTTGACCGGCGCATCCATCATCGGTCTGCTGGAGCCCCCCGGGCGAATCGCCGCGGGCGAGATCCTGCTGGCGGGCCGCCGTATCGACAACCTGCCCGACGAACAGATGCGCCGCGTGCGCGGCCGCGAAATCGGCGCGGTGTTCCAGGACCCGCTGACCTCGCTGAACCCGCTGTACACGGTAGGCCGGCAATTGGCGGAAACCATCGTGACCCACCTGGACCTGAGCTGGTCCCAGGCGCGCAACCGCGCGGTGGAGCTGCTGGCATCGACCGGCATCCCGGCCGCGCGCGAGCGCATCGACCACTACCCGCACCAGTTTTCCGGCGGCATGCGGCAGCGCGTGGTGATCGCGCTGGCGCTTGCGGCCGAACCCAAGCTGGTGGTGGCGGACGAACCCACGACCGCGCTGGACGTGTCGATCCAGGCGCAGATCATCGAGCTGCTCAAGCGCCTGTGCCGCGAAAACGGCACGGCGGTGATGCTGATCACGCACGACATGGGTGTGATTGCCGAAACCGCCGACCGCGTGGCGGTGATGTACGCGGGCCGCGTGGCCGAGATCGGCCCGGTGGCGGACGTGATCCACAAGCCGCGCCATCCCTACACGACAGGACTGATGGGATCGATCCCGTCGCTGGAAGGGCATGCTGAAAGACTGGTGCAGATCGACGGCAGCATGCCGCGCCTGAACGCCATTCCGCCGGGCTGTGCCTTCAATCCGCGCTGCGGCCAGCGTCTGCCGCGTTGCGGCGTGGAGCGGCCGGAGCTGATGGCGGCCGGCACCTCGCGCGCGGCCTGTTGGCTGCACGACAACAACGATAAGGTGGCCGCATGACGACGCCCTTGGTAGAAGTAAAGGACGCCGCGCGCTGGTTCGATGTGTCGCCGCCGTGGCTGGAGCGCAAGCTCGCGGGCAAGCCGCGCGTGATGCTGCGCGCCGTGGACGGGGTCTCGTTCGAGATCGCGCGCGGCGAAACGCTGGCGCTGGTGGGCGAATCGGGCTGCGGCAAGTCGACCGTGGCGCGCATGCTGGTGGGCCTGTACGGCCTGACCCGCGGCGACATCCGTTTTGACGGACAGCCCTTGTCGCGCATGTCGGAGCCGGGCGGCCGCGCCCTGCGCAAGCGCCTGCAAATGATTTTCCAGGATCCCTATGCCAGCCTGAATCCGCGCTGGCGCGTGGGCCGCATCATCGCCGAGCCCATGCTGACCCACACCGCCATGACGGCCGACGAGCGCAGCGCGCGCGTCGGCGAACTGCTCAAGCAGGTGGGCCTGGATCCGGCCGACCAGGGCCGCTATCCGCACCAGTTTTCAGGCGGCCAGCGCCAGCGCATTTCGATTGCGCGGGCGCTGGCGGTGAATCCCGAGTTCCTGGTGTGCGACGAGCCGACCTCGGCGCTGGACGTGTCGGTGCAGGCGCAGGTGCTGAACCTGATGAAGGACCTGCAGCGCAACCTGGGGCTGACCTATCTGTTCATTTCCCACAACCTGGCGGTGGTGCACCACGTGGCCGACCGGGTAGGGGTGATGTACCTGGGCCGCATGGTGGAAGTGGCGCCGCGCGACGAGTTGTTCGCGCGACCGCGCCATCCGTACACGCGCATGCTGCTGGAAGCCATTCCCGACATCAACGGCGCGGGCAAGCCGCGCACCGCGGTGGCGGGCGAAGTGCCCAATCCCTTGAACCCGCCTTCGGGCTGCACCTTCCATCCGCGCTGCCCGCATGCGAATGAGCGCTGCAAGGCCGAGGCGCCAGCGGCGATGGCGGCGGGAGTGTCGGTGGTGGCCTGCCACGCCGTGCAGGAAGGGCGGATCTCCGTCTGATCCGTGGACGGCGCGGTTGCCTGGCGCCAGGCCAGCCGCAACGCGCCGTCCGGCGCCGCTTCAGTGGCGGTGGTTGTGGTCGTGAGGGTGATCGTGGTCGTGGCCGTCCGCCTCGTCCTCATCGTCCTCGTCTTCCTCGTCCTCGTCCTCGTCATCCTCCGCGTCCGGATCCTCCGGCACGGGCTCTTCCGTCAGGGCGAACGGCAGCACATCTTCCAGATTGTCGGACCAGGCGGACTCTTCGCCGTCGTGGTCCAGCTTGATGAAGCGCTCGCCTTCGTTCAGCGAGATCTCGACGGCCCAGAGGTAAAGGCAGTCGTAGGTGTCGTCATCGGACTGGGGCAGGCCGCCGCGATTGCCCAGCAGGCGGGCGCCGGGGCCGCCCAGCTGCACATGGGTCTGGTCTTCGTCGGGCTTGGCGTTTTCATCCATGGGCACGCCAAAGGTCACCCATTCGGTGCCGTCATCGCCCAGCACCACTTCGGCCAGCACGGGTTTGCCCAGATAGGCGCTCAGGGCGTCGGCGGTCTTGGCCAGCATGTCCAGTTCGGCGGTACTGAAATGGGTCAAGGAAGCGGGGGGAGTGGCGGAGGCAGACATGAAGAGGGTTCCTGGGCGCGATGAAGCCGCGACGGCACGGCAAGATATGGGCCCGCTACAGGCCCTGGCTACAGCCGTATTGTCTCGCGATCGGCCGCGCCTTGCATCAGGCGCTTGGATGACGCGGTTTCCCGGGGTCATGGCGCGGGCGCGCCGCCCTGGCTGCGCCTGCGCGCGTTGTCGGGCGATTCACCCGTAAGCCGCTGGAACATGGCGATGAAGGCCGAGGGCGTGCTGTAGCCCAGCTCGCGCGCGACGGCCTGTACCGGCCGGCCCGCGTCCAGCATGCCCAGGGCGCTGACCACGCGCAGCCGCAGGCGCCATTCATTGAACGACATGCCCAGGTGCTGCTGGCAGTGGCGCAGCAGCGTACGTTCAGTGATGTTCGCGGTGGCGGCCCAGTGCGCGGCGCCGCGCTTGTCGCCCGGGCTGTGCTGCAGCGCCGACAGGATGGGCGCGAGCAGCGGATCGGAGGTGGCGGGCAGGTAACTGGCGTAGGCCCGCGCCTGGCGCGCCTGGTCGATGACGATCTGCGCCATGCGCCGGTCTTCCGGCGTATCCGGATAGCTGATGCCGCGCCGTTCGAAGTCGCCCAGGATGGCGCGCATGACCGGGCTGATCTCCAGCGTGCACGGTTCCTTGGGCAGGTCGGCGCAGGCCGCGGCAGGGATGTCGATGCAGGCGTAGTGCACCTCGCCTTCGTTCTGGCAGCAATGCTCGACATGCGGCGGTATCCAGATGGCGTACTGCGGCGGCGACAGATAGGTGATGTCGCCTATGCCGATTTCCATGATGCCGGAGATGGCGAGGTTCAGTTCCGCCCAGGGCGAGCTGTGGCGCTTCATGCGCGAGTTCGGCGTGAAATGCAGGATGCGGCAGGCCAGCGGATAGGGCAGGTGGCTGGCCAGGGCGGGCGCGGAGTCGGCGGCTGACATGTCGGAACTTCGTCTGGTTTTGTCTGTTTTTCATTATATACATCAGGTCGGACAGATCCTACACTTGCTCTGTCTCATCCTTACCTGTGCATTGCCCCTCATGACCCGTGTTTCCTCCCCGCATATTCCCGCCCGTTACCTGCTGTACCCGCTGCTGGCGGCCCTGATCTGGTCGGTCAACATGATCGTCACCAAGATGGCGGCCAGCGCCATCGCGCCGGCCGCCATCGGCTTCTACCGCTGGGCCCTGGCCGGCGTGGCGCTGACGCCCTTCGTGCTGCCGGGCGTCTGGGCGCAGCGCCGCCAGATTCTGGCGAACTTGCCCAAGCTGGCGGTGCTGGGCGGGTTGGGCATGGCGCTGTACCAGGGCCTGGCCTATGTGGCGGCGGCCAGCACCACGGCCACCAATATGGGCATCATCACCGCGATGATTCCGCTGATGACCATAGCGGTGGTGGCGCTGCTGTTGCGCGAACTGCCCTCGGTCATGGCCATGCTGGGCGGCCTGCTGTCGCTGGCGGGCCTGGCCCTGCTGATCGGCGAGGGCGATCCCGCGCGCCTGTTGGAAGTGGGCGCCAACCGTGGCGACCTGCTGATGGGCATAGGCGCGCTGGCCTACGCGCTGTACGGGGTGCTGCTGCGCCGCTGGGCCTTGCCGGTGGGGCCGTGGCAGTCGCTGTATGTGCAGGTGGCTTTCGGCGTGCTGTTCCAGCTGCCGGCCTTCCTGATGGCGCCGCCTTCGCCGCTCAATGGCGACAACCTGCCGCTGGTGCTGTATGCGGCGGTGTTTCCGTCGCTGTTCGCGCCCTTCCTGTGGATGCAGGGCGTGAAGCACCTGGGACCCAACCGCGCCAGCATCTTCCTGAATGTCATGCCGGTGGCCACGGTGGCGATCGCGGCCGTGTTCCTGGACGAAAAGCCGCATCTGTTCCACATCGTCGGCGGGGCGATGGCGCTGGCCGGGGTGATGCTGGCGCAGACGGGTACGGGGGCCAGGGCGGCGCGCCCCAAGGTCGCTTGAAGGCCGGGACAGGCGACGCAGGCCGGGTATCCGGCCACGGACACACGCGGGTCAGGGTTCCGGCCTACAATCAACGGTTCATCAGCTATATCACTCCTACGAGCCCATGGCCCAATACGTCTACACCATGAACCGCGTCGGCAAGATCGTGCCGCCCAAGCGGCAGATCCTGCGCGATATCTCGCTTTCGTTTTTTCCTGGCGCCAAGATCGGCGTGCTGGGCCTGAACGGCTCGGGCAAGTCGACGCTGCTGAAGATCATGGCCGGCGTCGATAAGGAAATCGAGGGCGAAGCCATCCCCATGCCGGGCCTGAATATCGGCTACCTGCCGCAGGAACCGCAGCTCAACCCCGAGCACACGGTGCGCCAGTCGGTGGAAGAGGGCCTGGGCGCCGTCGTCACCGCCAAGAAGCGCCTGGACGAGGTCTATGCCGCCTACGCCGAGCCGGACGCCGATTTCGACGCGCTGGCCGCTGAGCAGGCCGAGCTCGAAGCCATCATCGCCGCCGCAGCCTCCAGCGGCGCGGACGATATCGAACACCAGATGGAAATCGCGGCCGACGCGCTGCGCCTGCCGCCCTGGGACGCCATCGTCGGCAAGCTGTCCGGCGGCGAAAAGCGCCGCGTGGCGCTGTGCCGCCTGCTGCTGTCCAAGCCCGACATGCTGCTGCTGGACGAACCCACCAACCATCTGGACGCCGAAAGCGTGGAATGGCTGGAGCAGTTCCTGCACAAGTTCCCGGGGACCGTGGTGGGCGTGACCCACGACCGCTACTTCCTGGACAACGCGGCCGAATGGATCCTGGAACTGGACCGCGGCTACGGTATTCCCTGGAAGGGCAACTACAGCTCGTGGCTGGAGCAGAAGGAAGACCGCCTGAAGCAGGAAGAGTCGTCCGAATCCGCCCGCCAGAAGACCATCAAGAAGGAATTGGAGTGGGTGCGCCAGAACCCGAAGGGCCGCCAGGCCAAGGCCAAGGCGCGCCTGGCCCGCTTCGAGGAACTGTCGTCCTACGAATACCAGAAGCGCAACGAAACCCAGGAAATCTTCATTCCGGTGGGCGAGCGCCTGGGCAACGAGGTCATCGAATTCAATAACGTCAGCAAGGCCTACGGCGACCGCCTGCTGATCGACAACCTCAGCTTCAAGGTGCCGCCTGGCGCCATCGTCGGCATCATCGGCGCCAACGGCGCCGGTAAGTCGACGCTGTTCCGCATGATCGCGGGCCGCGAGCAGCCCGATTCGGGCGAGGTCAACATCGGCCAGACCGTCAAGCTGGCCTACGTGGACCAGTCGCGCGATGCGCTGGAAGACAAGAAGACCGTGTTCGACGCGGTGGCCGACGGCGCCGACCTGCTCACCGTGGGCAAGTTCGAAATGTCGTCGCGCGCCTATCTGGGCCGCTTCAACTTCAAGGGCGGCGACCAGAACAAGGTCGTGGGCCAGTTGTCCGGCGGTGAACGCGGCCGCCTGCACATGGCCAAGACGCTGATCGCCGGCGGCAACGTGCTGCTGCTGGACGAACCGTCCAACGACCTCGACGTCGAAACGCTGCGCGCGCTGGAAGACGCGCTGCTGGAGTTCCCCGGCAGCGTCATGGTCATCAGCCACGATCGCTGGTTCCTGGACCGCATCGCCACGCACATCCTGGCCTTCGAAGGCGACTCGCAAGTCGTGTTCTTCGACGGCAACTACCAGGAATACGAGGCCGACAAGAAGCGCCGCCTGGGCGAAGAGGGCGCCAAGCCCAAGCGCCTGCGCTACAAGGCCCTGAAGTAATCAGCGCCTGACAAGAATCCCGGCTCCGCGCCGGGATTTTTTTTGCCGGCGTTATGCTAGAGACTTCTTCCAGGAGTTCCGCGCCATGCTGCTGTCCGCTACCGATTCCACCCTGCTGATCGTCGACATGCAGGGCCGCCTGATGCCCGTCATCCATGACCATGAGGCTGTGCTCAACGCCGCCCACAAACTTGCGCAGGCCGCACGCCTGCTGGATGTGCCGGTGGCCGCCACCGAGCACCACGCCAAGATGCTGGGCGCCACCGTGGAACCGCTGCGCGAGCAGATCCAGACCACTTTCCAGAAGATGCACTTCTCGTCGGCGCTGGAGCCGGGCTTCGAGGCCTGGCTGCCGGCCGCGCGCAAGACCATCCTGGTGGCGGGCTGCGAGGCGCACATCTGCGTGCTGCAGACCGTGATCGGCTTGATCGACCTGGGCTATCACGCGGTGCTGGTGTCGGACGCCGCGGGCTCGCGCAAGCCTGCCGATCATCACGCGGCGCTGCGCCGCGCGCGTGCGCATGGCGCTGAAATCGTCACGTCCGAGATGGCGATATTCGAGTGGATGCGCACTTGCGAACACCCGCGCTTTCGCGAGGTGTTACGTCTGGTCAAATAGCGGCAGCGTGCTGCAACAATGTCCCTGGGGCGCGCAAAGATTAACTCGCCCTTTGACACAATTCATGGGCAAACTTCACAGCCAGGGCAAGAATATTTTGCGATCCTGAAGGTTCCAGACCCTTATGGGCGCCGCGCGCTCGCATTCAGTTTCATTCGCGGCGCCCGGGTACGAGAATAGGAACCACAAATATGAAAATCGCATCCCTCTCCAAAATCTGTGTTGCGTTGGCAATGACCGCCGCGATGGCTGGCTGCTCTTCCTGGGACGGCATGAGCCATCGCCAGAAGAGCACAGTCGGCGGCGCCGCCCTGGGCGGCGTGGCAGGCGCCGTGATCACCAACGGCGGCATCCTCGGAACGGTGGGCGGAGCGGCGATCGGCGGCGTCATCGGCGACCAGGTCGGCAAACGTTAAGGCTTGCGCTGCTCCAGAAACCAAATGCCCGGCATCGCCGGGCATTTTTTTGACCATGGTGCACGCCAGTGATGGCGCACAGCCGCATCAGGTCTCGTTCTGCGGCATTTCGATCTTTACCTCCAGGACCTCCAGCGTGTCCTGGCGTTCCAGGTGCACCTTGATGTCCTCGGGGTTGATCTTCACGTACTTCGAAATGACGGCGATAAGCTCCTGCTGCAGCTGCGGCAGGTAATCGGGCGAGTCGCCACGGCCCCGCTCGTGGGCCAGGATGATCTGCAACCGTTCCTTGGCGACGGATGCGGAGGTCTTCTTTTGACCAAGCAGAAACGACAGGAAGGACATTGCTTACTTGCCTCCGAACAGGCGTTTCAGGAAACCGGGCTTTTCGTAGTCGGTAAAGCGCAGGGCCTTGTCTTCGCCAAGGTAGCGGGCCACGACGTCTTTGTACGCTTCGGAGACGTCGGTGTCTCGCAGGTGGATGGCCGGCAGGCCTTGGTTCGATGCCTGCAGCACCGCTTCCGATTCGGGGATCACGCCGATCAGCTTGATGCGCAGGATGTCCTCGATGTCGCCCAGCGACAGCATTTCGCCGTCGACCACGCGCTTGGGGCTGTAGCGCGTGAGCAGCAGGTATTCCTTGACCGGCTCGTCGCCTTCCACGGCGCGCTTGGACTTGGCGGCCAGGATGCCCAGGATGCGGTCGGAGTCGCGCACCGACGAGACTTCCGGGTTGGTCACGACCAGCGCGTCGTCGGCGAAGTAGGCGGCCATCAGCGCGCCCGTTTCGATGCCGGCGGGCGAGTCGCAGACGATGTAGTCAAAGCCCATGCCCTTGAGGTCGTTGATGACCTTTTCCACGCCTTCCTGCGTCAGCGCGTCTTTGTCGCGCGTTTGCGAGGCGGGCAGGATGAACAGGTTTTCGAGCTGCTTGTCCTTGATGAGAGCCTGGTTGAGCGTGGCTTCGCCCTGGATCACATTGACGAAGTCGTACACGACGCGCCGTTCGCAGCCCATGATCAGGTCGAGGTTGCGCAAGCCGACATCGAAGTCGATGACAGCGGTCTTGTGGCCCCGCATCGCGAGTCCTGCAGAAAAACTGGCGCTGGTCGTGGTTTTGCCCACGCCGCCTTTGCCGGAAGTCACCACAACAATGCGTGTCATGACGATCAAACCCTTATGTTCGAATAAATCGCGTTATCGTAAAGCAAAAAGCCCTTGTAAGGCTTCTTACAGGATGTGTGGAAATTTGCGCGGGTATCCGCGCATCCGACCGGCCGCTGTTGGCGGTTGCCAACTGGATATCAAGCCTTGAGGGCTTCGATGCGCAGCGTCTCGCCGTCCAGGCGGACCAGCGCGGGCTGGTTATGCAGCGTGCGGTCCAGCTTGTCCTCGACCACGCGGTACACGCCGGCCACGGCCAGCAGTTCAGCGTCCAGGTGGGTCGTGAAGATGCGCGCCGAGGTGTCGCCGCGGGCGCCGGCCATGGCTTTGCCGCGCAACGGGCCGTAGACATGGATGTTGCCGTCGGCAATGACTTCCGCGCCCTGGCTCACCATGCCGATCACCACCAGGTCCGTGTGGCGCGCGTAGACGCGCTGGCCGGAACGCAGCGGCTTGGTGATGACCAGCGCCGACGACGAGTGCGGCGCGGCGGGCGTGGGGCTGGACGCCGAAGTGGTGTTGCTGGCCGCGCGCGCGGGCAGCGGTTCGCCTGCGTGATTGCCGGCAGGCGCTTCCGGCTCGGCGGCGGCTTCGGTGGAGACTTCAGTGGGCGCGGGCGCGGTTTCGATCGCGGCGGCAGGCACGGAGGGCACCGGGGTGGAGACGTCGTTGGGCGGCGCGGTGTCGATCACGGGCGCGGGCCGGGCCGCGGGCGTGGACAGTTCCACCGGGGTCAGGCCCGCGGCGCGCGCGCCTTCCAGGTTGGCGCCTTCGGCGACCACGCCGATCGGAGGCAGGTTGTGGCCGCGCAATGCCGCCACCAGGGCGGTCCAATCGATTTTTTCCTCGACGCGGCTGGCGTCCACGACCACGGGTTCGTTTTCGAAGAAGCTGCCGGCATCGGCCATGCGCTTGGCCAGGGCGGCGTTCAGGCGTTCAGGGTCGGCGCTGTGCAGGACCACCCGGATGGCGTAAAGGGTGGCGCTTTTGAAGTCCAGGGCTAGGGATTCAGTGTTCATCTTGATTGTGGCTGGCGGTCTTGGGGCCGGGAAACGGCGCGCTCGACCGGCTGCGGGGTTCGGGGGATGATAACCCGCCCAGGGGCGGCATGCGCGGGCGGCGGATCCAAAGAAAAAGGCGCCTTTCGGCGCCTTTTCCCGGCAATGCGGACGCCAGGCGCATCAGCCTTGCGCCCAGGAATCGCGCAGGGTCACGATGCGGTTGAGCACCGGCGCTGCGGCGGTGGATTCCTTCAGGTCGGCGGTGAAGTAGCCCAGCCGCTCGAACTGCCAGGTGGCGCCCGGCGTGGCGACGGTGCCCGGCTCCAGCCAGGCCGTGACGGTCAGCTTGGAGTTCGGGTTCAGGCAGGCCAGAAAGTCCTTGTCGCCGCCGTCGGGGCGGGCGTCGGCGAACAGGCGGTCGTACAGGTGGATCTGGGCGGGCACCGCGTGGGCCGCGCTGACCCAGGTGATGTTGCCCTTGACCTTGACGCTGTCGGCGCCCGGCGTGCCGCTCTTGGTTTCCGGCAGGTATTCGGCCTGGACCTCGATGACTTCGCCGGCTTCGTTCTTGGTGAAGCCGGTGCAGCGCACCACGTAGCCGTACTTCAGGCGCACGGTGTTGCCCGGGAACAGGCGGAAGTACTTCTTGGGCGCTTCTTCGCGGAAGTCGTCGCGCTCGATCCAGAGTTCGCGCGACAGCGGGAATTCACGCACGCCGGCCTCGGGATCGTGCGGGTTGCGCGGCGCGGTGCAGATCTCGGTCTGGCCTTCCGGGTAGTTGGTGATGACCAGCTTGATCGGATCCAGCACGGCCACCGAGCGCGGCGCGATCGGGTCCAGATCGTCGCGCACGGCCTGCTCGAGCAGGCTGTAGTCGATGCGGGAATCCGACTTGGACACGGCGGTGCGGTCGCAGAACAGGCGGATCGAAGCAGGCGTGTAGCCGCGCCGACGCAGGCCGAAGAGGGTCGGCATGCGGGGGTCGTCCCAGCCG
Organism: Achromobacter sp. D7-1; assembly: GCF_059760445.1. Classification (NCBI taxonomy): domain Bacteria; kingdom Pseudomonadati; phylum Pseudomonadota; class Betaproteobacteria; order Burkholderiales; family Alcaligenaceae; genus Achromobacter; species Achromobacter sp. D7-1. The sequence continues at coordinate 54,459 of NZ_JCBAMT010000026.1, forward strand.
TCCACGTGGCCTTCGCGCACCAGTTGCAGCAGCTTGCGCTTGCTGGTGACGACGTAGCTCACGTTCAGGCGCGCGAATTCGTACTGGTGCGGCAGCGGCTGCGCCAGCTTGCCGAGTTCGGCCAGGCGCGCCAGGATCCAGTCGTAGAACGGGCGCTGGTCTTCGAATTCCAGCGTGCAGACGCTGTGTGTGATGCCTTCGAGCGCGTCCTCGACCGGGTGCGCCCAGCTGTACATCGGGTAGATGCACCACTGGTCGCCGGTGCGGTGATGGTGGGCGTGGCGCACGCGGTACATGACCGGGTCGCGCAGGTTGATGTTGGGCGAAGCCATGTTGATCTTCGCGCGCAGCACCAGGCTGCCGTCCGGATGCTTGCCGTCGCGCATTTCGCGCAGCAGCGTCAGCGACTCGGCGGCCGGGCGGTTGCGCCAGGGCGAGTCGGTGCCGGGTTCGGTCAGCGTGCCGCGGTTGGCGCGGATCTCTTCGGGGCTTTGCTCGTCGACGTAGGCGTGGCCGGCTTCGACCAGCGCCTCGGCGAACTCGTACATGTAGCCGAAGTAGTCGCTGGCGAAGTACAGGTTGTCATTGCCGTCGGCCTTCCAGTCGAAGCCCAGCCAGTGCACGGCCTCGATGATGGCGTCGACGTATTCCTGGTCTTCCTTTTCAGGATTGGTGTCGTCGAAGCGCAGGTGGCAGACGCCGCCGAAGTCGCGCGCCAGCCCGAAGTTCACGCAGATGCTCTTGGCGTGGCCCAGGTGCAGGTAGCCGTTGGGCTCCGGCGGAAAGCGCGTGCGGATGCGGGCCGGATCCAGTCCGCCCTGCTCTTGCAAGGCCGCCGGGCCAGGCTTGCCCGCCCAACGCTTGCCTGCGAAGCGCTGGGCTTCGAGGTCGTCTTGAACGATGTTGAGCAGGAAATTTGATGCGGCAGGGGTCGGCGTCGTGGCGGAGGTCATTCTTGAAAGAATAGGAAAAAGCAGCGACAAAGAGTCAATTTTGCCACGTTCCGCAGGAGAGGCCTTTTCGCGGCCGGTGCAACCGGTTTCAAACTGTCCCCACAGTGATGTAACTGGCTCTACACTACGGGCCATCATGGACATATCCACGTTATCCCTGGCCCGCGCGCAGTTCGTGGCCAGCCTGAGCTTCCTGGCGTTCTTCCTGGCCTTCTCCCTGGCGCTCGCCTGGGTGTTGCTGTTCTTCAAGATCAGGGCGCGCTGGTCCGGCCATGGCGGTTGGACGGCCGCATATCGCTTCTGGGTGCGGATCTTCGCGCTGGCCTTCGTGCTGACGCTGGCGGCCAGCGTGCCGGTGCTGATCCAGTTGGGCAGCTTGTGGGCGGGCCTGATGGACAAGATAGGCAATGTGGCCGGTCCCTTGCTGGGCTACGGCATTCTCTCGGTTTTCATCCTCAAGTCCTGTTTCCTGGGCGTCATGCTGTTCGGCCAGCGTCGCGTGTCGGACGGCGCCCATACGCTGGCCGTGCTGATGGTGGCGGTGGGCCAGCTGGTGGCGGTGTTCTGGGTGCTGGCGCTGCAATCCTGGATGCAGACGCCGGACGGCGCGCTGCTGGTCGACGGCCGCTATCAGGTCTACGACTGGATGGCGGTAGTGCTGAATCCGTCCGTGGGCTGGCGCATGGCGGTGGTGGTGGTGGGCGCGGCCCTGGCCGCCTCGTTCCTGATGATGGGCGTGACCGCGCTGCAGGCCTTGCGGCGTCCGTTGGGCGACGGCGAGCGCAATACGTTCAAGACCGCCCTGGTGGTCGCCGTGGTGGCGGCCTTCATGCAGCTGCCGGTCGCGACCGGCGCCGGCCAGATGACCGCCAAGCTCCAGCCGGCCAAGGCGGCGGCTGCCGCAGGCTACTGGGAAAGCGGCGCGGAGCCTCAGTTGGTGCTGTTTGCCTGGCCCGACGCGCGCGCCCATGAGAACGTGGCCGACCTGACCCTGCGCAACATGGGCGGGATGTGGCTGCACCGCAACCAGGACGGCACCTACCGCGGCCTGGACAAGTATTCGGGCATGCTGCCGCCGGTGGCGCTGACCTTCTGGTCGCTGCGCGTGGCGGCCGGACTGGGCCTGTTGATGCTGGTCGTGGCCTGCGTGACCTTCCTGTGGACGTTCCGGCGCGGACTGGATCCGTCCACGCTGCCGCAGTGGTGGCAGCGGGTCCTGTGCGGCATGATGTTTTCCGGCGCCATCGCCGTCGTGGCCGGATGGTGGGTATCCATCCTGGGGCTGCAGCCGTTCGCGGTGAACGGCACCATCACGCAATCCGAGGTGCTGGGCATCGTGGCCTCCAGCACCGTGCTGTATGGCTTGATCGCCTATGGCGTGCTGTACCTGCTGCTGCTCGCGGCCTTTGTCGGCATGCTGTTCCACGCGGCGCGCTACGGCGTCGTGCCTGTGCGCAAACTGGGCGGGGGGACGCCATGATCGCCATGCTGGCCGCCTCTCAAGGCCTGAACCCCGACGATCCTTCGTTCTGGATGCCGCTGGCCTTCATGGCCCTGCTGTTCGTGGTGATCGCCGCGGGCATGGTGCTGGACGGCTTCGACCTGGGCGTGGGCATTCTGCTGCAGCTGGCGCCGGAACATGAGCGCGGCCGCATGATGAGCCTGCTCAGCCCGTGGCGCGACGCCAATGAATTCTGGCTGCTGCTGGGCATGGGCCTGTTCGCGGCGGCGTTCCCGTTCGCCTGGGGCGCGGTGCTGGGCAAGCTCTACGGACCGCTCACCTGCATGGTGCTGGGCGTGGTGCTGCGTAGCGTTTCGTTCGAATTCCGCATCCGCGCGCGCAACGACATGAAGCCGCGCTGGATCTTCGGTTTCTGGGCGGGGTCGCTGATCGCCGCCTTCGGCCAGGGCATGCTGCTGGGCCGCATTGCGACCGGCTACCAGTCCGATGCCGGCTATGGCTGGTTCTCCATGTTCGTGGGCCTGTGCGCGGTGGCGGCCTATGTGCTGCTGGGCGCGTCCTGGCTGGTCATGCGGGTGGACGGCGATTTGCAGCGCCGCGCCGCCAACTGGGCCCGCCACGCCATCCGCTGGACGGCGGTGGGCATGGTGGCGATCGCGGTCACGCTGGGCCTGGCCAACGCGGGCATCTTCTACAAGTGGAGCAACATCGCCCACCTGAGCCTGGCGGCCACGGTCTGGGTGCTGATGCTGGCGGGCTTCGTGGCGGCCGAAATGCTGTTGGCGCGGCTGCCCGGCAAGGCCGACCGCTTCAGCTGGCTGCCGTTCGTGCTGTGCGTGGCCCTGTTCCTGCTGATGCTCAGCGGCCTGGCCTACAGCCTGTTCCCCTACCTGATCCTGGACGACATGACACTGTGGGACGGGGCGGGCGCGCTGGGCTCGATGCGTCTGGTGCTGGCCGGCGCGGTGGTGGGCGTGCCGGTGGTGCTGGTGTTCAACATCCTGGCCTACCGTTCGGTGTTCGGCAAGGAGCGCGCGCCGGTGCCGCTGCTGCCGCCGCCGGGCTGATCCGGCCGGGATGCCCGGCCGGAGCCGGCATTACAAGACCGGCCTGGCCACGCGCTGCAGGATTTCTTCGCCGTAGGCTTCCAGCTTGCGGGCGCCCACGCCGCTGATGTGACTCAGGTCGTCCATTGATTCGGGCTGGGCCAGCGCGATCTCGCGCAGCGTGGCGTCGTGGAAGATGACGTAGGCCGGCACGCCATGGCTCTTGGCCACTTCGCCGCGCCAGGCGCGCAGGGCCTCGAATACGGGTTGCAGTTCGGCCGGCAGGTCGATGGCCGCCGCCTTGGGGCGGCCGCTGCCGGTCTTGCCCGAACGCGGTTTCTTTTCGGATTCCCGACGCAGCATCAGTTGCCGTTCACCCTTGAGCACGGCCCGGCTGCCTTCGGTCAGGGCCAGGGTGCCGTAGCCTTCGTGGTCCACCGTCAGCAGGCCTTGCGCCAGCAATTGGCGCAGCACGCCGCGCCAGGCGGTGTCGCTCAGGTCCGCGCCCACGCCGAATACGCTCAGCGTTTCGTGGCCGTGCTGCTTGGTGCGGTCGGTGATCTTGCCGCGCAGGATGTCGATGATGTGCCCCGCGCCATAGCGCTGGCCGCGTTCCTTCCACAGGCGATAGACGGCGGACAGCACCTTTTGCGCCGCGACCGTGCCGTCCCAGGCCTGGGGCGGTTCCAGGCAGACGTCGCAATTGCCGCAGGCCGTGATCTGCTGGCCGAAGTAGGCCAGCAGGCGCACGCGCCGGCATTCCACCGTTTCGCACAGCCCCAGCATGGCGTCCAGCTGCTGGCCCAGGCGCCTGCGGTAGGACTCGTCGCCGGGCGATTCGTCGATCATGCGGCGCTGCTGCACCACGTCTTGCAAGCCATAGGCCAGCCAGGCCGTGGCCGGCAGGCCGTCGCGGCCGGCGCGGCCGGTTTCCTGGTAATAGCCTTCCACGGACTTGGGCAGGTCGATGTGCGCCACGAAGCGCACGTCGGGCTTGTCGATGCCCATGCCGAAGGCAATGGTGGCCACCATGACCACGGCGTCCTCGCGCAGGAAACGCGACTGGTTGGCGGCGCGCACCTGCGCGCTGAGGCCGGCGTGATAGGGCATCGCGTCGATGCCCTGGTTGCACAGGAACTCCGCGGTTTCTTCCACGCGGGCCCGCGACAGGCAGTACACCACGCCGGATTCGCCTTCATGGTCGGTCTGGATCATGTCCAGCAACTGCTTGCGCACCTCGTTCTTTTCGATGATGCGGTAGCGGATATTGGGGCGGTCGAAGCTGGAAACGAAGTGGCGCGCGTCGTCCAGCGACAGGCGCTGGGCGATCTCGCTGCGCGTGTCGGCGGTGGCGGTCGCGGTGAGCGCGATGCGCGGCACGTCGGGCCAGCGCTCGTGCAGCATCGACAGGCCCAGGTATTCGGGACGGAAGTCGTGGCCCCATTGGGACACGCAGTGGGCCTCGTCGATGGCGAACAGCGCGATGCGGCCGCGTTCCAGCAATTGCAGGCAGCGGTCGGTCAGCAGGCGCTCGGGCGCCACGTACAGCAGGTCCAGCTCGCCGGCCAGGAAGGCCTGCTCGACATCGCGGGCAACCCGCCACTCCTGGGTGGAATTCAGGAAGGCCGCGCGCACGCCCAGTTCGGTCAGGGCGTCGACCTGATCCTGCATCAGCGCGATCAGCGGTGACACGACAATGCCGGTGCCTTCGCGCACCAGCGAGGGAATCTGGTAACAGAGCGACTTGCCGCCGCCGGTAGGCATGAGGACCAGCGCGTCGCCGCCGTCGATCACCTGTTCGACAATGGCTTGCTGGTCGCCGCGGAAGGATTCGTAACCGAAAACGCGCTGCAACACGCCGAGGGCGCGCGCGTCAGACATGGGGGTAGGCCGGGAGCATCATGGCAGGGATTTTAAGCCGCAATTCCGTCGGCCCCTTTCCAGGGGGAGATTTCCGTCCCTGCCGTGGCCTGCCTACCAGCTCAGCCAGGTGCCGCGCATGAAGGTATCCACTGGCATGCTCAGGTTGGCGCGCCATTCGTAGTTGCCGGAAATGATGTCGCGGTCCGCGCCCACCGCCAGCTTGACCTTGGGCGCCACGAACATGCTGTGCGACAGGCCCACGCGCTGTTCGGCCAGCTCGGAGCCTTCGCGCAGCCCCGAATAGGTGCCGCTGAGCACGCCCCAGCCGGTGATGGGGACGCCGGCCGACAGCGTGTTGCGGGTGTGCGCGGCCGAGGCTCCGCCGCCCGCGTAGCTGGACAGGTCGCCATAGCCCGCGCCGACCTGTTCGTTGGAATAGCCCAGGTTGACGGCGTCGGCCACGGCCACGTTGTAGTCGAAGCGGTAGCGCCAGGCGCTGGCCGCGTCGAACGAGCTTTGCGTGGCCCCGGCGCGGAAGGTGCCGTACTCGCCGGCGGCATAGGTGGTGCCCATGCCGCGCGTCGTGAGCGAGGGCGCGCTCTGCACCTGGCCCTCCACGGTCAGCGCAGGCGTGAGCCCGTAGCGCACGCTGCCGCTGCCTACCGTGTCGCCGTAGTCCACCGCGCCAGAATTGGCTGCCGGGTCCATGCGGTTGAGCCGGCCCAGCGATGAGGAATAGCCGAAGCTGCCTTCCGGCGCCGTGGCGCCGGACCCGGCCCAGTTCGATATCTGCAACCCGCCCACCGGCGCGCTGCTGCCCCAGGCGGGCGCCCTGGCGTCGATGTTGCCGACGGCAACGGACGGACCCGAGGTGTTGCGGTAGACCCAGTTGCGGCTGCCGCCGTAGCGCAGGCCGTCCTGGCTGCTGGCGGAGGCGAACCACGGGCGGGAGGCGCGCGACACGCCGGAAATCATGACCACGGGCACGCGCGGCAGATCTCCGTCCTGGAGGACGAAGGAATAGTCCGGTGCGGGTTCTTCGGGCGTGGCGAGCACGCCGCAGTCCAGGGGGACCGGGGCGGGCTGGGCGTCGCCGGATAGCCCCAGTCCGGTGCCGGGGATCAAGTCCGCGTCGGCCGCTCCGTGCACACTGGTGTCCAGCGCCGGTTCCATGGTCTGCATGTCGCAAGGGGACGGGTCGAGCGGCACCGCGCGCGACTCCAGGGACGCCGCGGGGCGCACAGGGATGGGTTGAACCGTGGATAGCACCCCGATGCCGCGCGCCGAGGGCGGGGCCGGCATATACGGGGACGCAGCAAGCGGATCGCCCAGGGCCGGGGCGATCGGGCAGGCCATGGCGGCCGCGAGCGCGGCGCGCGACAGCCGGTTTCGCCAGATGAATGCAGGGGCGATCATAGATACAGTGTAGAGAGGGGGCCCTGCCTTGCCTGTAAACGATTTTTAGCAAAGCGGACAGAAGGCGGGCCGGATTCCATTTTAGGGCCAGTCCGGACCGGCGCGGCGCCGCGGCGGGAAAGCGCTGGCAAACACGCTCAACATCGTGCAACAGGTATATTTCAGTTGATTTCCCGCCTCTTGCGGCGGGGCCCGCCGGGCCGCACTATGGCATCCATGGACAATCCCCACACCAAGCTGCTGGTCGTCGACGACGATCCTGCCTTAAGGCAATTGCTGGCCGATTACCTGAACCGGCACGGCTACGACACCCTGCTGGCGCCGGACGCCACCGACCTGTCGTCCCGCATCACCCGCTACGCGCCCGACCTGCTGGTGCTGGACCGCATGCTGCCCGGCGGCGATGGCGCGGACGCCTGCCGCCGCCTGCGCGAGCAGGGCGAGGACATCCCCGTCATCCTGCTGACCGCCCGCGACGAGGCGGTGGACCGCATCATCGGCCTGGAGGCCGGCGCCGACGATTACGTCGGCAAGCCCTTCGACCCGCGCGAACTGCTGGCCCGCATCGAGGCCGTGCTGCGCCGCAAGCGCGGCCCGTCGGCGCTGACCAAGGACGCGCCGGTTTCGTTCGGCCCCTTCGTATTCGATCCCTCCACCCGCCAGTTGTCGCGCGAGGGCACGGTGGTCAAGCTGACCGGCGGCGAGATCAATCTGCTGGAAGCGCTGGTGCGCAACGCCGGCAAGCCGCTGTCGCGCGAACGCCTGCTGGCGCTGGCACGCGACGACGACGCCGGCGAACGCAACGACCGCGCCATCGACATCGCCATCCTGCGGCTGCGCCGGGTCATCGAAGAAGATCCCAAGCAGCCGCGCTGGATCCAGACCGTTTGGGGCATCGGCTACCGGTTCTCGCCTTGATGCGCTTTGCTCCTGGTTTCCTGGTGCCGCGGTCGCTGCGGGCAAGGCTGATCCTGCTGATCCTGGGTTCGGTCCTGCTGACGCAGGCGGCCACGCTGGTGACGGTGTCGTACTTCCGGCACAAGTTCATGGAAGACGTGGCCATCGGCTACATCGTCACCACCATCCGCACCTTGCGCGCCGCCGTGTCGCAGGTGCCGGCGGAGGAACGCGCCGACTTCGTGCGCACGGCCTCGCAGAACCAGTGGCGGCTATGGTCGCGGGTACTGCCCGCCGAGGCCAAGCTGCAGCGCTTCAATGGCCGCCGTCCCCCGCCGAAGACCGCTCCGAAGCCACCGCCGCCGCGGCCGCCCGCGGACATGCAGATACACGGCCCGCCGGCGCCGCCGCCCCCGGAAGTGCGCGACGAGGAGCATGGCGATGAACGCGCCAGCGCGCGGGAAGGCGAGCGCGCGCGCGATCGCGAGGAGCACAGCCGCCGCTACCAGCCCGAGCCGGACGACATCCGCCGCGACCTGCGGGTGCTGGTGCAACAGCTCAATGAACGCCTGAACGACGGCACGCGCGTGGCGCTGTCGCGCGGGCCCACGCCGGAAATCTTCATTTCACTGGCGCCCAATCCCGCCAGCGAGGATGCGCCGCGCCTGCGCGAATGGCTGGTCATTCCACTGGACCGCCTGGACCCGCCGGTCGCCACGCCCTTCATCGCCGCCTGGCTGGGCGGCCTGGGGCTGCTGCTGTTGCTGGCGGTGGGTTTCTCCTGGCATATCACGCGTCCGATCACCCGCCTGGCCGACGCGGCCGACCGGCTGGCGGCGGGGCAGCCGCAGCGGGTCGAGCCCTCGGGTCCGCATGAAACGCGGGTGCTGGGCGTACGCTTCAACGCCATGCTGGATGCGCTGGCCGAATCCGATTCGGTGCGCCGCACCCTGTTGTCGGGCCTGCCGCACGACTTGAAGGGACCGCTGTCGCGGATGTGGCTGCGCATCGAACTGGCCGACGACTCCAAGCTGAAAGAGGGGCTGCGCGCAGACTTGCAGGACATGCAGCACATGGTCGACCAGTTCATCGGCTTCGTGCGCGGCACGGATCCGGCCGCCTACCGCTACGCCTCCATGATCCTGTCCGACTGGCTGACCGAGCGCGTCGGCGCCTGGCAGGGCGCCGGCACCGACATCAGCCTGCGGGCCGGCGACGACGTCGCGGCCCTGGTGGTGCAGGCGGACGCGGTGGCGCTGGGCCGCCTGCTGGACAACCTGATCGGCAATGCGCTGAACCATGGCGCGCCGCCGGTCGAGGTCAGCCTGCGGCACGAGGGCCGCCACGCGGTGCTGGACGTGGCCGACCACGGTTCCGGCATCGTGCCGGAGCGGCGCCAGGAAGCGTTGCGGCCGTTCAGCCGCCTGGACGATGCGCGCACGCGCACCGGCAGCGTGGGCCTGGGCCTGGCGCTGGCCGAGGCCATCGCGCGCGCCCACGGCGGGTCGCTGGAGCTGTTGCAAGCGGAATCCGGCGGACTGTGCGTGCGGGTCAGGCTGCCGCTGTCGGAAACGCCTTAGGACCGTCCGGGCAAGGGCGGCCGCCCCCCGGGGCGGGCCGCCCTACGGTACGATGCATCCTGCTCAGTACTTTGTTGTTTCCGCACCATGGCCATCCAGTCCGATTCGCTTTCCTCCCGTCCCGACGCCCCCCGTATCGTGGCGCCGCAGCCGGTGTCGCCCAACGAGGAGTCGATCGAACGCGCCCTGCGGCCCAAGGCGCTGCAGGAGTATGTCGGCCAGCACCGCGCCCGCGAACAGCTGGAGATCTTCATCGCCGCGGCCAAGAAACGCGGCGAAGCCCTGGACCACGTGCTGCTGTTCGGTCCCCCAGGCCTGGGCAAGACCACGCTGGCCCACATCATTGCGCATGAAATGGGCGTGCAGCTGCGCCAGACTTCCGGCCCGGTGCTGGAACGGCCGGGCGACCTGGCGGCGCTCTTGACCAACCTGGAAAAGAACGACGTCCTGTTCATCGACGAAATCCACCGCCTGTCGCCCGTGGTCGAGGAAATCCTCTATCCGGCGCTGGAGGATTTCCAGATCGACATCCTGATCGGCGAAGGGCCCGCGGCGCGCAGCGTGAAGCTGGACCTGCAGCCCTTCACCCTGGTCGGCGCCACCACCCGCGCCGGCATGCTGACCAATCCCTTGCGCGACCGCTTCGGCATCGTGTCGCGCCTGGAGTTCTACAACGCCGCCGATCTCGGTCACATCGTCACACGCAGCGCCGGCCTCCTGAACGCCGGCATCACGCCGGACGGCGCGGCGGAAGTCGCGCGCCGCGCCCGCGGCACGCCGCGCATCGCCAACCGGCTGCTGCGCCGGGTGCGCGACTACGCCGAGGTCAAGGCCGGCGGCACCATCGACGCCGAGGTCGCCGGCCGTGCGCTGGCCATGCTGGAGGTGGACCCGCAGGGCCTGGACCTGATGGACCGCAAGCTGCTCGAGGCCATCATCCACAAGTTCGACGGCGGTCCCGTCGGCGTGGACAGCCTGGCCGCCGCCATCGGCGAAGAGCGCGACACGATCGAAGACGTGATCGAGCCCTATCTGATCCAGCACGGCTATCTGCAACGCACGCCGCGCGGCCGCACCGCCACGCTGACTACCTGGCGCCATCTGGGGCTGACCCCGCCCGCAGGCACCACGACAGGCTCCGGCGACCTCTTCGGCAAGTAGGCGACGGGCCTCGATCGGACAGGGGGCGAGCGTCGAACGGAGCCCAATCGGCGCCGGGACTGCGCTACGGGTTTATCATCCGAAGGTTTTGATTTCCCTTCGCGATCAAAGGACCCCCATCCCATGCAGCCCGAATTGCCCACCTATGATGATGTCGTGCGCGCCAGCGAGCGCCTGGCCGGCAACGCGCACCGCACGCCCGTACTGACCTCGGCCACCGCCGACGCGATCAGCGGCGCGTCGGTCTTCTTCAAGTGCGAGAACTTCCAGCGCATGGGCGCCTTCAAGTTCCGCGGCGGCTACAACGCCATTGCGCGCCTGACGCCTGAACAGCGCGCCGCGGGCGTGGTGACGTTCTCGTCGGGCAACCATGCGCAGGCCATCGCCCTGGCCTCCAAGTTGCAGGGCGTGCAGGCCACCATCATCATGCCGCTGGACGCGCCGGCCGCCAAGCGCGCGGCCACCGAGGGCTACGGCGGCAAGATCGTCACCTATGACCGCTACACCGAGGACCGCGAAGCGATCGCCCGCCGCATCCAGGCGGAAACCGGCGCCGCCCTGATCCCGCCCTACGATCACGAAGATGTGATCGCCGGCCAGGGTACAGCCGCCAAGGAGTTGTTCGAGGAAGTGGGCGAACTGGACTACCTGTTCGTCTGCCTGGGCGGCGGCGGCCTGCTGTCGGGATCGGCGCTGTCCGCCTACGCGCTGAGCCCGCGCTGCCTGGTCTACGGCGTCGAGCCCGAGGCGGGCAACGACGGCCAGCAGTCCTTGCGCAAGGGTGAAATCGTCCGAATTCCTGCGCCCAAGACCCTGGCCGACGGCGCCGCCACGACGCATCTGGGCAACCTGACCTTCCCGCTCATCCAGAAGCATGTGCGCGACATCGTCACGGTGACCGACGAACAGTTGGTCACCACCATGCGTTTCTTCGCCGAACGGATGAAGATGGTGGTCGAACCCACTGGCTGCCTGGGCGCGGCCGCCGTCATGCAGAACGTGGTGCCGGTGCGCGGTGCGCGGGTCGGCGTCATCATCAGCGGCGGCAACGTCGATCTTCCGGTCTACGCCAAGCTGCTGGCGGCCTGATACCGGCGGGCGGTCCCATTCCGGGGCCGCCGATGCGCGCTTGCGGTTGTCGCGTGTGCAAGGCAGAATCGGGACTGAATCCTGACGAACAGGGGCTGCGACATGCGTATCCTTGTCATCGGCGGCACCGGTTTCATCGGCCGTCATCTGGTAGCGCGGCTTTCCGCGGATCAACATCAGATCGTCGTGCCCACCCGGCTCTACAGCCGCGGGCGCGACCTGCAGATTCTCCCCACCGTTACCCTGCTCGAATGCGACGTGCATGACGACGCCACGCTGGACAGCCTGGCGCAAGGCTGCGACGCGGTCGTCAACCTGGTAGGCATTCTGCACGGCAACGCCGGCCGGCCCTATGGCTCGGCCTTTGCGCGGGCGCACGTGCTGCTGCCGCAGCGCATCGCGCAAGCCTGCCGCCGGCAGGGCGTGCGCCGCTTGCTGCACGTCAGCGCGCTGGGCGCCGATTCCAATGGCGACAGCATGTACCAGCGCTCCAAGGGCGACGGCGAAGCCGCCATCAAGCAGGAATTGCAGGGCTGGCAGGACGGCGGCTGGACCATCTTCCGGCCGTCGGTGGTCTTCGGCCCCGACGACAAATTCACCAATATGTTCGCCGGCCTGGCGCGCTGGCTGCCGGCGCTGCCGCTGGCGGGCGCGCACGTGCGCATGCAGCCGGTCTATGTGGGCGATGTGGTCGCCGCCATCGTGTCGGCGCTGGGCAATACGCACACCTGCGGCAAGACCTACGAACTGGGCGGCCCCCAGGTCTACACGCTGGGCGAGATCGCCCGGCTGTGCGCCGCCTGGGGCGGCCATCCCCGCCCGGTCGTCAGCATGCCAATGGGCGTGGGCCGCATGCAGGCCCGGCTGTTCGAATGCCTGCCCGGCACGCCGCTGATGTCGCGCGACAACCTGGACTCCCTGCGCCGCGACAACATCTGTACCGGACCGATAGCGCCCGAACTGCATGTGGTGCCGACCGGCCTGGAAGCCGTGGCACCGCGCTACCTGTAAGCCTGGCTCAGCGCACCAGCGCCTTCAAGGCCTGCTTGATGCCGTCGGACACGCCCACGCCTTCCGGCAGGGTCTTCAGCGCCGACAGCGATTCCTTCTCTGAGTAGCCCAGCGCCAGCAGCGCGTTCAGGATGTCCGACTGGTTGTCGGGCGCCGCGTGCGGCGACGCACCGATGTCCGCGCCCAGCTTGCCGCGCATTTCCAGCAGCAGGCGTTCGGCGGTCTTCTTGCCGATGCCGGGCACGCGCGTCAGGCGGCCCGATTCCTGCAAGGTGATGGCCTGGGCCAGATCCGCCACCGACAGGCCCGACAGCACCGACAACGCGGTGCGCGCGCCGATGCCGCTGACCTTGATCAGTTCGCGGAATGCGCTGCGCTCGCCGGCCGACGCGAAGCCATACAGGATGTGGGCGTCTTCGCGCACCGTCAGGTGCGTGTAGAGCGTGACGCGGGCGCCGGTGTCGGGCAGCGAATACAGCGTGCTCATGGGCACGTCGATGTCATAGCCCAGACCGCCCACGTCCACACAGATGGTGGGCGGGAGTTTTTCGATCAGGGTTCCGGTGATGCGTCCGATCATGGTGATGGTGGCCTGGCAATGGTGAGGCCGCTGAATGCGCGGCGAATGCGGGGATTCTATACGCGCGGGCGCGCTATCGGCGGGAACCGGTCCCGTCCTGCGGCAAATCGCGGTGAATCAGGCGGTCAGCCGACCAGGCGGCCGTTGCGGATGCGGGTCTTGCCGCCCATGCGCAAGCTCGCGCCCAGGCGTTCCAGCTTGTCCTGCATGGGGCCGACGTGGGCATGGCAGATCGCGCAGGCCAGCGCGTCGGCCGAGTCTGGCGCGGGCGCGCCGTCCAGCGCCAGCAGGTGCTGCACCATCATCTGCACCTGCTCCTTGGCGGCGCGACCGGTGCCGACCACGGCTTTCTTGATCTGCAGGGCGGTGTACTCGTGCACGGACAGCGAGCTGTCGGCCAGCGCGCACAGCGCGGCGCCGCGCGCCTGGCCCAGCAGCAGGGTAGAAGCGGGGTTGGTGTTCAGGAAGATGATTTCCAGCGCGGCCACGTCGGGTTGCGTGTCGCGCGCCACCTGGCGCAGATTGTCCAGGATGACTTTGAGGCGTTCGGACAGCGCCAGCGCCGGCGGGACCACGATGGTCCCGCTGGCCACATAGCGCAGCCGCGGGCCGTCGGCATCGATCACACCGAAGCCGGTGCGGCGCAAGCCGGGATCGATGCCGAGGACGCGCATCAGTGGCGGAAGTGACGGGTGCCGGTCAGCACCATGGCGATGCCGTGCTCGTCGGCCGCGGCGATGACTTCATCGTCGCGCATGCTGCCGCCCGGCTGGATCACGCAGGTCGCGCCCGCCGCCACCACCACGTCCAGGCCGTCGCGGAACGGGAAGAAGGCATCCGACGCCACGGCCGAGCCCTTCAGGGTCAGGCCGGCGTTCTCCGCCTTGATCGAGGCGATGCGGGCCGAATCGATGCGGCTCATCTGGCCGGCGCCCACGCCCAGGGTCATGCCGCCGCCCACGAACACGATGGCGTTGGACTTGACGTACTTGGCGACCTTCCAGGCGAATGCCAGGTCGTTCATTTCAGCTTCGGTGGGCTGGCGCTTGCTGACCACCTTGAGCGCGTCGCGCGGCACGTTGTAGGCGTCCGGGCTCTGCACCAGCCAGCCGCCGCCCACGCGCTTGATGTCGAAGGCGTTCTGGCCCGTGCCCATCGGCACTTCCAGCACGCGCACGTTCTTCTTGGCGGCCAGGATGGCCAGCGCGGCGCCGTCATAGGCGGGCGCCAGCAGCACTTCCAGGAACTGCGCGCTGACGGCTTCGGCCGTGGCGACGTCGACCGGGCGGTTGAAGGCGATGATGCCGCCGAAGGCCGAGGTCGGGTCGGTCTTGAAGGCTTGCTGGTAAGCGCCCAGTGTGTCGGCCGCGACCGCCACGCCGCAGGGGTTGGCGTGCTTGACGATGACGCAGGCGGGCGCTTCGAAGCTGCGCGCGCATTCCCAGGCGGCGTCGGCGTCCGCGATGTTGTTGTAGGACAGTTCCTTGCCCTGCAACTGGCGGTAGTTGCCCAGCAGGCCGGCCTGACGCTGCGCGTCCACGTAGAAGGCGGCGGTCTGGTGCGGGTTCTCGCCGTAGCGCAGGGCCTGCTCCTGCTTGACCTGCAGGGTCAGGGTGCCGGGCCATTCGTTGCGGGCCGGCACGGCTTCCTGCTTGGGCTCGGCCTCGGCCAGGCTGGTCAGGTAGGCGGCGATGGCGCCGTCGTAGGCGGCGGTGTGGGCGTAGACCTTGGAGGCCAGCGCCAAGCGCAGGCCGTAGGAGGTGTTGCCGCCCTTGTCCATTTCCGACAGCACGCGCGAGTAGTCCACGGGGTCGATCACCACCGTCACGCCGCCGGCTTCGGTGCCGTGGTTCTTGGCCGCCGCGCGCAGCATGGCCGGGCCGCCGATGTCGATGTTCTCGATGGCGTCGGCGAAGGTGCAGTCCGGCTTGGCCACGGTTTCGCGGAACGGATACAGGTTGACCACCAGCATGTCGATGCGGTCGATGCCCGCCGCCTTGATGGTGTCCATGTGTTCGGCGCTGTCGCGGCGCGCCAGCAGGCCGCCATGGATCTTCGGGTGCAGCGTCTTGACGCGGCCATCGAGAATTTCGGGCGAACCCGTGTGGGCCGCCACTTCGGTGACGGTCAGGCCGGAGTCGGCCAGCAGCTTGGCGGTGCCGCCGGTGGACAGCAGGCGCACGCCGCGCGCGGCCAGGGCGCGGGCAAATTCAACGATGCCGGTCTTGTCGGACACCGAAAGCAGGGCGGTTTCGATTTTCATGGTGAGGGACGGGAGTGGGGCGGGAGCGCCTTTCTCGTTCAGGTCGGATGGGAAATCTGGGGGGAGCGGGCGGCGCGATGCGCCTGCCGCCCGCGCGCGAAAGCTATACCTGGATATTGTGCGCCAGCAACTTCTTGCGCAGGGTGTTGCGAGTGATGCCCAGCATTTCGGATGCCCGCGACTGGTTGCCGCCCGAGCGTTCCAGCGCCACTTCCAGCACCGGGCGCTCCACGCAGCGCATCACCATGTCCCACATGTCGTGGGGTTCGGATTCGCCCAAGTCTTCGAAATAGCGCTCCAGGCTGGCGCGCACGCATTCTTCCAGGACATCTTTCTTGCTCATTTGAGTACAGATATTTTTATGTTGGTGTTGAGGCGGTTATGCCGCCAGCAGGGCTTCTGCGACTGGCGCCGGATGGGGTCCGCCGTCGCGCGAGATGAGATCGAACCAGTCCGACACGGCCCGCCACTGGTCGCGGGTGTTGTCGATCAGATTCATGCGGGCGCAGAACGAATCCGCGCCCGGCAGGCCGTCCAGATACCAGCCTATGTGCTTGCGCGCCGTGCGTACGCCGGTGTGCTCGCCATAGAACCGGTAGTGGTCGTCGAGATGTTCGAGCAGCAGCTCGCGCATTTCCCCATAGGAGGGAGGGGCCAGTGTTTCGCCCGTGCGCAGGTAGTGGTCGATTTCGCGGAAAATCCAGGGACGGCCTTGAGCCGCCCGGCCGATCATGACCGCGTCGGCGCCAGTGTAATCCAGGACGTGCTTGGCTTTTTCGGGCGTCGTGATATCTCCGTTGGCGACAACGGGGATTTTCAGCTCGGCCTTGACGGCGCGGATAGTGTCATATTCCGCCTCCCCCGTATAGAGGTCGGCGCGGGTGCGCCCATGCAGGGTCAGGGCAGCGATGCCGGCGTTTTCAGCCATTTTCGCCACCCGCAAAGCATTGCGGCTTTCGCGGTCCCAGCCGGTACGGGTCTTCAGCGTTACTGGCACGTCCAGGGGCGCGCAGGCGCCCACCACCGCGTCCAGGATGCGGGCGATCTGGTCTTCATGGCGCAGCAGCGCCGACCCGGAGGCCACGTTGCAGACCTTCTTGACCGGGCAGCCCATGTTGATGTCGATGATCCGGGCGCCCTTGCTGGCGTTGAACACCGCCGCCTCCGCCATCATGGCGGGGTCGGCGCCGGCGATCTGCACGGAAATGGGGGCGATCTCGCCGTCGTGGTTCAGGCGCCGGGAGGTTTTGACGCTATCCCATAGCTTGGGATTGCTGGCGGCCATTTCCGACACGGCATAGCCCGCCCCCAGCTTCTTGCAAAGCTGGCGGAAAGGACGGTCCGTCACGCCCGCCATGGGCGCGACCAGCACGTTGTTGGGTAGGGTCCATTGACCTATGCGCATGCTCACATTTTAACCGGCTCGATCGCGCCCCCTTTGTCACCGGGAGAACAATTCGTAACAGAGGAAGGCGAAAACAGACAATCCGCCCCTTTTATCGGGACGGAACGGGTGGAATTCAGGCGCGAAAACCCTGCAGCAAATGCTGCGCCAGCGGCGCGCGCAGAGGGGACGCCAGATCCATCCCCAATAAGGCCAGGCCGCAGGCGTGCTCTACCGGCGCCAGGCCGGTCGAAAAGATGCGGGGCATCAGATCGGTCAGGCCGGCGGTGATGAAGCGGTCCAGGTGGCGCGCGCCGGCGAATTCCGCCAGGGCGGCCCCGGGATTGGCGTCGGGATGGGCCAGCCAGCCGCCCAGGGTCTGGGCCAGGCGGGCCGCGTCGCGCAGGCCCAGGTTCAGGCCCTGGCCCGCGACCGGATGCAGGGTCTGCGCCGCATTGCCGATAGCCGCCACGCGGCCGTGCACCTGGGCGCGGCGGGCGCTGAGCGCCAGCGGAAAGACATGCCGCGGCGCCTGGCTGGACAGCCGTCCCAGGCGGTCGCCGAACGCTGCGGACAGCGCCCGCGAAAAGGCGGCGTTGTCCAGCGCGGCCAGTTCGGCGGCGCGTTCGGGGGCGCTGCACCAGACCACCGAATAGGCGTCCGGGGTCTGCGGGTGCGGCAGCAGCGCCAACGGCCCTTCGGCGGTGAAGCGTTCCCAGGCCCAGCCGCGGCGCGGCAGGGTGGCGTGGGCGGTGGTCAGCACGGCGTGCTGGTCGTAGTCGCGGCGCAGGTCGGTCGCGCCCGCGCCGTCGGATTGCACGGCGACCTGGCACAGCAGCGTCGCGTCGCCTTGTTCGACGCGCACGCCGTCCGCATCCTGCCGGCCGATCCGGGCGGGCGGGCCCTGCAGCACGGTGACGCCACAGGCGGCCACGCATTCATCCAGCTTGGCGTGCAGGCCGGAATAGGCGACCACGCTGCCCAGCTGCGGCACGCCGAAATCGGTGTTCTGGATCAGGGTGCGTCCGAGCCTGCCGCGTTGCGACACATGGATGTTGCGGATGTCGGCCGAGCGCTCGGGCCAGGCATGCAGCGATTCCAGCAGCACCCGGCTGCCGTGGTTCATGGCCAGTACGCGGGGATCCGTGGCGGGCACCGCCGCCGCCGGCGCGACCGGCGCGGGCGCGCTGCTTGCAAGC